>NZ_JAQYUU010000006.1 GCF_028728205.1 Clostridium sp. 'White wine YQ' | reverse complement strand
GGAGACTGTGTGGGAGAGTAGGGAATCGCCAATTAGTTCTTTTTTTGTCGTGTAAAAGACTGTGTGGGAGAGGTTAAATGCATGTTATGCATTTAACGGATAATTTAGCAAGACTGGTTTTGCGTTAAAAATTATCCAGTGGCGAAGCGGAATCGCCAATTAGTTCTTTTTTTGTCGTGTTAAAGACTGTGTGGGAGAGGTTAAATGCATGTTATGCATTTAACGGATAATTTAGCAAGACTTGTTTTGCGTTAAAAATTATCCAGTGGCGAAGCGGAATCGCCAATTAGTTCTTTTTTTGTTGCGTAAAAGACTCATTGATATTATCAATGAGTCTTTTACTTTAGGCTATGTTTCAAATCATGCAACTCATTCATAGATCCAAAATAAAAGATTTAAGAAGTAGGGAGACAACATATATAGCATATGTGGTATTTTGTAAATTATGTTATAATAAGTATTATTAAAAACTATGAACGAATGAACAATTGTGAATTAAAGTGAACTATATGATAATTTAAGAAAGGGGAAAGATATATGATGAAAGCACAAATTAACCTTATTACAATTTGGACAAATAATATAGATAAAATGAAAAAGTTCTATAATAAAGTTCTCGGATTTAGAATTGAAAATGATCTTGAGAATTATGTTGAATTTGAAAATGATGGAGTAAGATTTGCTATTTGTATGAGAGATGTTATGCATGTGTATAGTAGTGAATATAGGAAAGAGCCATTTGGACAGGGATTTGAACTTGCTTTCCCATGTGAAACTCCTAAAGAAGTTGATGAATCATTTAAGGAGTTGATCTCTAAAGGAGCAACCTCTATTCATGAACCGCAAGATATGCCGTGGAATCAAAGAACAGCACTATTTGCAGACCCAGATGGGAATATACATGAAATTTTTGCAGAAATTAAATAATACGTAGTTTTCTTATAGTGAGCATTACAGGTGGATAATTCCACCTATAATTTTTATAAGGTATATTACAACACTATATTAAAACGTGGCCTTACTTTAAGCTTAATTAGAATTATATTAAAATCTATATGGTAAAATATTAAATTAAGTCAATGAGCAATTTATATCCCTCGGAAAGATATCTAGAAATGGTGTATTCTATTGGTGTATTTCTTGAGTAGCCTATCTTTGTTCTATCAATTATTGCAGCAGGTTTATCTAGGATAAATTCTTGAATATCTTTTTCTGATGATATATATGCAGAAAGTATCTCATTACCTCCAGTTACTTCATACCCTTCAGATTCCAAAAGTTTATAAAGAGATCCTTCAAAGTCACTTTTTAAAGTTAGTGGAAGTAATGGATTTAAATATGTTTCGAAAATAGTTACAATCTTTCCATCTATTCGTCTACTTCTTTTAAGTTTTATGACTTTAGTATCAGCGGCAATATGAAATATTTCACAAGCTTTTTGGGGGGCTAACTCATAACTTACAGAATCAACTACACGTATTGAGCGGCTATCTTGCTCCTCTAACTGCTTAAAAGAAGATTGAACTCTAGTATATGTTTTATTTGAAGTCGAAGATTGGACAATAGTACCTTTTCCACGCATTCTAATTATGTATCCTTCAGTCATTAAACGTTCCATTGCCTGCCTTACAGTAACTCTAGAAACTCGAAATTTATCAATTAATTGCATTTCACTTGGCAAGGTTTCTCCAACTTTATATACTCCAGCCTCTATATCATTTCTAATAATTGCTGCTAATTGGCTCCACAAAGGCTTAGCACCAATGCTATAATCTAAAGTCATTAAATACACCACCTAATTAAAATAGTTATTATATTATTATATTACATTTAGAAACTTAATTCTATATGGTGTATATGTACATAGAATATATTCAACTTTATATCTTAGTTTGTTATAGCAGAAGGGTAATATATTATTGACAAAGGTAGAATATGACTCTATAATAATTATGGTAAGTATTT
>NZ_JAQYUU010000004.1 GCF_028728205.1 Clostridium sp. 'White wine YQ' | reverse complement strand
TGCAGTCCACTTTAAAGTAATATCATTTCCATTTGCAATACTATATGTTAAGTTGGCTGGTGCCTGCATAGTTGGGAAAACAATTGAAAGTGATACCTGGCTTCCATCTGCTGATTCCCCGAATCTATTACTTACTGAAGTAACAACATAAGTGTGATTACCTTCAGACACGTTAGTTAAGGTTGCTGTTGTAGAAGTTACAGTAGTCTTTAGAACCAACTGACCATCAATTAATTCGTAGACCTTATAACTGTTAGTATATGTTACAGGTGACCATGTTAATGTAATATCATTAATATTTTGAAGCTTATAAACAAGATTGCTTGGTGCAGTCATTGTTGGAAGTACTAAAGAAAAAGTAGTTTCTGCTCCAATGGGAGATTCCCCCAAAAGTGAAGATACGGAGTCAACAATATAGTAATAATCTCCACCAGACATATTAGTGAATGTTACAGAAGTGCTAGTCACTGTTTTCATTAAAACTGGCTGTCCATTAATTACTTGATAAATTTTATAGCTTGTGGCATACGGTGTAGCTGTCCATTTTAAAGTTATGTCGTTGCCATTTGTAATGCTGTAAGTTAGATTTGTTGGTGCCTGCATTATTTGCCCGTTTAAGTTAACAGTAATATCACTGCCATCTGCTGACTCTCCGAAGCGGGTTGAATATGAGTGAATTTCATAATTATATTGACCAGATAACATATTTGTGAATGAAACCGTTGTACCAGTTACCGTGCTTTTTAAAACTAGTTGTCCGTTAATTATCTGATAAACTTTATAGCTTGTAGCATATGGAGATTCATCCCAACTTAAGGTAAAATCAGTAGCATTTTTGATTGTTTGCATTACATTTGCCGGTGACTGCATAACCGGAGGAACCAAATTAAAGATTATACTACTGTCATCTGTAGATTCTCCAAAGCGGGTGGAATATGAATGAATTTCATAAGTATAATCGCCGCCAGTCATATTGGTAAATGTTGTAGTTGTACCAGTTAAAGTCCTTACTAAGACTTTTTGACCATTAATAATCTGGTAGATTTTGTACCCTGTTGCATAAGGAATAGTTGTCCAACTTAATGTAATATCATTTCCATTTGTAATGGTATATGTCAAATTGTCC
>NZ_JAQYUU010000003.1:300000-418038 GCF_028728205.1 Clostridium sp. 'White wine YQ' | reverse complement strand
CTTTTTGACCATTAATAATCTGGTAGATTTTGTACCCTGTTGCATAAGGAATAGTTGTCCAACTTAATGTAATATCATTTCCATTTGTAATGGTATATGTCAAATTGTCCGGTGCCTGCATTGTTGGTGGAACTAAATTAAAGGAGGTTTGACTTCCATCTTGTGATTCACCAAAACGATCACTATAGGAGTGAACTTCATATATATAATTGCCACCAGGCATATTGGTATATGTTACAGTTGTTCCAGTCAATGTACTTATTAAGGATTTTTGACCATTAACAATCTGGTAGATTTTGTACCCTGTTGCATAATAAGCAGTTCCCCATTTTAAGGTTATATCATTCCCGTTTGTAATGGTATATGTTAAATTACTTGGTGCCTGCATTGTTGGTGGAACTAAATTAAAGGAGGTTTGACTTCCAACTAGTGATTCACCAAATCGATCGCTATAGGAGTGAATTTCGTACATATAATTACCAGCAGGTATATTAGTGTATGATATGCTTGTCCCTGTAACTGTACTTTTAAGAACTTTTTGGCCATCGACAATTTGATAGATTTTGTAGTTAGTTGCATAATTGACAGCATTCCATTTTAAGGCTATATCATTACCATTGGACATGGAATAAGTAAAATTACTTGGAGCTGTCATAATTGGATAAATCACTTGAACCTCTATAGGTGCTGAGAGTGAAGATTCACCGTAAAGGGAATTCACAGAAGAAACTGCATATGTGTAGTTTCCTTCAGCTGCTTTAGGTATTGTATATGTAGATGCTTGCATGGAAGCAACTAAAGTATGTTGACCATCTGCAGCAATTTGATAGAGATTATAAGTTTGAGCATATTGAGATGCTGTCCAACTTAGAACCACATCGTTGCCATTTTGTATTTTGTAAGTGAAATTTATTGGTGCTGACATAGTCGGATAAGTGATATTAATTGAAACGGGAGCACACGGGCCAGATTCTCCATCAGCACTTAATGTTGAAACAACATAGCTATACGAACCTTCTGCAAGGCTATTAATAGTATAGGATGTTGATGTTGTAGTGCCAAGTAGTTTAAGCTGACCGTCAAGAATTCCATACACATTATAACCAGTGGCTTGATATACAGAACTCCATGTAAGTTTTACATCACTTGGTGTTGTGAGTTGGATGGATAGATTACTTGGCGGCAACAGGTTATTGTTGGTAGTTGATGCCGAAGCATATACCGAAGGAAATACTAGTTGCAACGCCAGTAGCAGTGATACTAAAAATAGAAAACTGCCCAAAAAACGTTTTTTCATGATTGTCCCTACCTTTCATAGTGAAAAAGGGAAAGAGATATGAATTTTAGACAAGATACACAAGCTAAAAAAGCTATATCCTTGTGGCAACCGGCTGCCATCCACGAAAAGTACAAGTCGTGGTTCAGGCCCTTGGCTTTGCGTCTCATGGTTTCCCATGATTTGCCTTTTTCACTTATTATAATTATATTTAGACATGTAGCTTGGCAGTTTAACTATAGTTTATTATAGATAAACTTTATCTACATACCCATATGAAAAGTTTAATATATTTTTTGAAAATAAACAATGCAGAGTATGATAAATGGTAGAGTTTTTTATTGAAGTTTCTAACACCTGAAGTTTATAAAATAAAAAGATTAGTAGTATGAATAATATTAAATTAATAAAAAAGGACTTGCTTTATAATAGCAAGTCCTATATGCATTAAACGACTTTTAAATCGGTCTGTAGCAGACTGATCGGGTTAACTATTCTGATCACCTATTTAATTCAGATTTCATAAACATTATCGTACCAATGATTGAGAATGCAAGAAAGAAAGTTGCAATAACTGATATATTAATTAGTGGATGATGTAAAACAGCTAGTTCATAAATGGAATCTTGCCAATAGAAAACACTTCTAGCTAAATCATTTAGATATGTCAATGGCATAAGTTTTGCCAAGAAAGCTATAATACCGGTAGAATGAGATATTGGTATTATTGTACCTGAGAAGAACATCTGTGGCATAACTATAATCATTGCACCCATTTGTGCAACTTTTACATCTTGAACAAAACCTATGAATAACATACCAAGAGAAGCACCAACTAAGCAAAATATGGGGGTAATTAAAAACAATCTCAACATTTGCATGCCGCCAAAAGGTATTTTCATAAATATAGCTACTATTAAAACACCAATCAAAGAAACCAAACTTCCTAAACTAGTGCCAATCATCTTTCCTAAAATAATTGTATACCTAGAAATGGGAGCTACATAAAATTCCTGGGTTAAATTCATATCCCTCTCTGCAACCAAGGAGGTTATACCGCTGGCTGTCCCAAGATATAAGTTGAAAACAATCATACCGATCATAACGAACTGTAGAAAATTATATCCTACATTACCCGCTAAGTTTTGTGAAAGACTGCCACCCATAAAACCAAGAAATATCATTGGGAAAACCATGTTTGCAATTATGGAACCGGGGCTTTTGAGAAGTCTCATAAGCTCTCTTGCGGCGATAGTCACTAATGCGTTGATTTCTCTAGTTATTAATATCATTATAATTCACACTCCTCTTTTATTAACTTCAAATAGGCTTCTTCAAGGGTAGGCTTATTAATATTCAGTTTTGAAAGAGTTATTGTAAGCTTAGACAGTAATTGTTGAGGGGTTTGCTCCTCATATGCAACCTTAAGTCCATGCTCTGTTTCCGTGAATGATGCTCCAAATGTTGATAACTCCTTTTTTAGAGTATCCCTATCATGGGCGTCAATGTACATATACTTTTCAAGAAGCAGTTTATTCTTAATTTCTTCAGGTGGTCCTATCATCAAAATTTTTCCTTTATTCATAATACAAATTCTATCAGCACCTTCTGCCTCCTCCAAATAGTGAGTAGTTAAAAAGATAGTGATATTTTTCTCCAAGCGAAGTTTGTTTATATATTCCCATAGGGAGTTTCGGCTTTCAGCATCCAATCCCTGTGTTGGCTCGTCTAAAAACAGTATTTTAGGATTATGCATTAATCCACGGATAATTTCTAATTTTCGTTTCATCCCACCCGAAAATGTTTTTAGTTTCTTAAAGAGATTTTCTTTAAGACCTACTATTTCTGCAAGTTCCTCAATACGCTGTTTATATGCCTTAGGCATCATTTTGTAAAATGGTCGAAACTTATAGGTGCCATAGATACTGACATGCATTCTTATGTTTTCTTCAGCAGTTAATTCCAAATCAAGACTAGGATTCTGAAAAATGACACCTATATTAGATCTAATTTTATTTGCATGATGCTCCAAGTCATAACCTGCAACAGAAATATTTCCACTTGTCTTTGAGCGTATTGTTGTCAAAATTGATATTGTTGTTGACTTACCAGCTCCATTTGGCCCTAAAAAAGCAAAAAACTGTCCTTCTTCTACATTAAAACTGATATTATCCACTGAAATCTTATTAGATTTTTTATATTGTTTCATCAAATTATTAACCTGAATCACATTTCTCATATTAAAAATCCTCCTTTACTAACTATGTTTTTAATATTACATCCAGTTTGTAAACTGAATTTAAACTAAAAAACAACCTTACTTATTACGTATAGTAAGGTTGTTTTTATTAAAAATTTCTTTATATATTAAGGTTACTAGGCAATGATACTGTAAATGTGGCACCTTCTCCTAATTTACTTTGAATTTTTATAGTACCATGATGTAAATCAACAATCTTTTTAACAATTGAAAGACCTAAACCATTGCCTTTTATTGCCGGTCTTCGCGATTTATCTCCTTTAAAAAAACGCTCAAAAATATGAGCTTGGTCATCCTCAGCAATTCCTACACCAGTGTCAGTTATTCTAAAGTCAATTGTATCACCCGTGTTGCACAAATTAATTCTTATACTCCCGCCTTCAGGTGTGAATTTGATACTGTTATTAATTAGGTTTATAAATACTTGATTCATCATATCTTCATCTGCATGAATTTCAACTGTTTCCAAAGAAATATCCATATTAATATTCTTATTTACCCATTGTGGTTCACAAGATAAAATGATATGCCTTAGCTGCTTATCTAAACGGTAGGTTCTTGGTTCAACCTTAATAGTATCTGATTCTAGGGATGCAAGTCTTAATAGATTATCACTAAGTTTGGATAATCGCATGCTTTCAGCTTCTATTATGTTCAAGTAGTGAACTCTATTTTCAGGGGTGAGGTTGTCATTACGAAGAGCCTGTGCAAAACCTCGGATGGAAGTTAGAGGAGACTGAATTTCATGAGATACATTTGAAATAAATTCTTGTCTCATTTTCTCCATCTTACTTAATTCTAAAGCCATATAGTTTACACTATCTACGAGCTCGCTATAAGGCCCTAATCCTTCAATATTGCTATTTAAATTTACATTATAATCTCCTCTTGCAATTCTCTTTTGGGCAGTAATAACTGAATCGAATATACCTGACTTATGTTCATCAAACATTAACGCAACTTTGAGTATTATTAAGGCAAAAAACAACCCTAACAAGGAGTTTATAATCTGAGCTAATAGGTTTTGAGGTCTGTATCCGATTTTATTGTAAACAAATGAGGTAAGATAAAAAGCTGATACAAAACATCCTATAAACAGAATAATCGTAAAAATTACTCCAAGCCAATTTAGAATCATATCTTTTCTTTTCATCAGTAAACCTCCAAACGATATCCAAGACCGCGTATAGTTTTTATTCTAAAAGAATACTCTTTGTCTGAAAAGTGTTCCCTGAGTCTATTTATATGAACATCCAAAGTTCTTTCGTTTCCGTCAAAATCATAACCCCATATATCTTCAATGAGCTGGTCTCTGGAGAATGTCTTTCCAGGGTAACTAGCAAGTTTAAATAGAAGCTCAAACTCCTTAAGGGGAAGGGTTAAGCCTTCACCGTTTAATAATACTTCATAGGTTTTCTGGTTCATAAACAATTCTCCGACCTGGATTGTATTGGAGGCGGTGATTTTATAGCGCTTTAGTAAAGCTCTTACCCTGACAACCAGTTCTAAAGGATCAAAGGGCTTTACAAGATAATCATCTGCTCCTAATTGAAACCCTTTGACTTTTTGGCTTGTTTCTCCATTAACTGTAAGCATAAGCAAAGGAATATCATAATACTTTCTAAGCTCAGAGCATAATTCCCACCCATCTATGTTAGGCATCATTACATCAAGAATAACCATATCTACTTTAATACTTTCAAGTTTAGTTAGAGCCTCTAATCCATCACAAGCTTCATATACATCAAATCCTTCATTCTGCATAAATAATACAATCAACTCACGAATATTAGGATCATCATCTACGACTAATAGCTTATTCATTTTATGTATTGACTCCTTTCTTTACGTACTAGAAAAGTAACCTTACGCTCAATATTTAACAATTATAACATATCACATTTATTTAAACCGAATTTAAACAAAAAGCCTCATTTATTTATAACATTAGTAGAACATATCTTTTTTTATAAGTTATATATACTAATATAGCAGCAATAGCCAATGATTTTAATGGTATCATATAAACTACACTCAAAATGAGTAGTTTTTTAATTGCAGGAAAGTAAGGGAATGAGAAGAATATAGTAATAAAGGTAGCATTTTATATTGAGGAGAAATTAATTGAACTATGATGAGTTTTTAGAGAATGAGGAGGAAATATATTCTGAATTTAGAGATACATCAAAGGTTATGGTAGAAGGATTAAAACCCAATATTCAAGAAAATAAAGGTGGATATATTATAGCATTAAGACATCCTGATAATATAATTAATAATATTAAAAATATTACTTCAAAAATATATAAAGAAGTTAAATGTATTAAGTATGATAAGGGTAATATTCATACAACTTTAGCAACTTATAATGAAGGTGTTGGATTTAAGCTAATTAATGATGACTTAGAATTGATATCTGATATAGCTAGTAATAATAGAGTATTAATAAAAGATACGAAAATAAATTATAGTGAATGTTTAATTAACCAAGATTCAATAATAGTTGCAGGAACTCCAAATGAAAACTTTAAAGAGTATTTAGATGCTATTGAAAGAGAAGCAAATAAATATAATATTAAACTTAAGATGCCCTGGGGAGCTCATATCACAATTATTAGATTTTTAGAAAATATAGAATATGATAAAGTTCTAAACATTTTAGATATTGTAAAAGATAATAAGAAAATAGGTTTGAGTATACCTACTAGTATAGATATAGGATATTTCAGCTTAACTAAGGATACTTTCAATATTAATGTTTATAAGAGTATTAATTTATAATTTTAAAAAGGAGTATTTATATGAATGCATTGAAATTTTTAGGTAGAGGTTCGGGATACCATTCTATAGAAGCTAATACATCAGCTTACATTAAAGAAAACAAAACGTTATTATTAATAGATTGTGGGGAAACTGTATTTAAGAAAATTTTAGAGAAAAACTTAATGGACGGAGTTGAAGAAGTTCATATATTAATAACGCATATGCATTCAGATCATATTGGGTCATTAGGCGGGTTTGTTGGATTTTGTTATTGGAAATATAAAATAATATCAAAAGTGTATTTTAGTGAAAAAGAAAGAATGAAATTATTTTTAGAGTTACTAGGCTTAAAGGAAAATGAGAGTTTTATGGTGGTAGATTCTCATAATAGAATTGAATCATTAAGTTTAAGTATAAATTCAAGGTTGGCGAAACACGTGAAAGCTCTTAATTCTTACTCTTATACTTTAAAGTTTGATATAGGAAATAATATATTTTATAGTGGAGACGCCTATGAGACTAATATTGATATAGTTGATTTTTTAAAGGATGGAAATTTAGTATATCATGATACATGTTTAGATGATTCAAAAGACAATGTTCATACATCATTAAGAAGGTTATGTGAATTAGTACCTAAAGAATATAGAAATCAAGTTTATTGTATTCATATTGATGGAGAAAACTTTATTGAAGAGAGTAGAAAACAAGGTTTTAATATAGTTAATATTAATTAAGAAAAAGTGCAACTCTTTGTAGGTGGGCACTTTTTTCTTTGCGTTTGACTTCTATATCAAGACAAAGAATTTTAATCTTAAATTTAAAATGATGTATAAAAGGAGTATGTTTTAGAATTATACCATGATTATGAAGAATTATGTGCTAGGAAAAAGCTATGTGATATAATATATAGGACTAAAGGCATATCTGTAAGAGAACTTGAAGAACCTTAGTCCTAAATACATGTATAGAAGTGGGGGAAATTAGACAGAATGGCCATATTATTAGTATTAATCGGAATAGCATTATTGTCATTTAAAAGAACAGGACAAGCTATTGAGAAAAGTATAGCACTTGATAAACTGTGCACGAAGGAATTAAAGGGTATAGCTATTATCCTTGTTATTCTTGGACATATGTCTATTGATAAACATATTTTTATTGTTCCTAATCTAATTTATGCCGGAGCATGGGGGGTAGCATTATTTTTAATATTATCTGGTTTTGGTATAACAAAATCCTATTTAAGTAATGGAATAAGTTTTCGAACATTAATTGGAAGGATTACATCAATTTTAATACCTTACTCTGTTGTTACTTTAGTTTGGATTATAATTGATTGGTTATATTTTCATAAAAGCTATTCTCCCAAAACTATCATTCTAGTATTAATGGGCATTGATGGTAGAAGAAGTATTGATGCATCGATGTGGTATATATCAATGATTTTGTTTTGCTATATAATATTTTATATAACATTTAGGCTTCCGCTCAAGAATTATATTAGGGTTTTATTATTATTTTGTTTTTCTTATTTAATTTATCGAGGTCATTTTAGTGGGTATTTACTTGACTTATCATATAATTGGCAGCTTAGTGCATTTTCTTTTCCAATTGGAGTATTATTAGCATTATATTCAGAGAAAATAAAAGATTACTTTTATAAAAAGAATATAGTATATTTATTTTTACTATTTGCAGTTGTTTTTTTCTTCTTATTTATTATTCTTAGCAAATATATAACCTTAAGTTTAAAGTTATATATATTAACGAATACTTCATTTTCATTGCTCCTGATTATACTAATTGTTTTGCTAAGATATTATAATTTTGTATCCAGGTTTCTTCAGTTTATTGGTTCAATATCTTATGAAATATATCTATTTGAAGGGGTTCTTATGTGGAAATATAGCTTACTTAGAATTTTTGATAACAAGCTTATTTCTTTATCACTATATTTTGGTGTACTACTTTTAATAAGTTTTCTTTATAATAAGCTTATAAAGAAAATTCAAAGAAGTGGGATTAGTAAAGCATATCCGACCTTAAATAATTAATTTCAAAGAAAAAAATAAGGGAATTGGCGTTAGTATGCCGACCAGTATTTATATAAGCATTTTAATTTAAAAACATAAATGTTTATTTTTTATAAAGATTTGATAGTATATAAACAAGAAAAACTTAGTGCTACTCTTGCAGGAGTGGCACTTTTTCTTTGCTTTTGACTTCTATATCAAGACCAAAAAACATAATCTTAATTTTAAAATAATGCAAAAACCTCACTTACTACTGATATGGAGAATCGTACCATAAGTGAGTGCAATTTTTGTTAAGTATAAGCATAAGCATAAGTTAATTTAGGGAAGTTTTACTAGTTAGAATAGTGTATCATAAGTAATGTATAAATAATTAATTAATTAATTAATTAAGAGTACTTGTAGCCATAATGTTGGTACTTTTTTAGTTTATGAATAATTAAGCAAATATAAACTAGATAAGAAGAATTAAGTAACAAGGTTAAAGATCTTGAAGAACAGAAAGTTCCATTAATAGTTACCTTATCAGATGATGTTAGCTAGAAAATATCATGTGAGTTTATTAAAAGTATCATGGAGAACTTTAGTAAAGTTTTAATAAGTGGTAATATTAAAAGACAACAGCAGAAGAAATCATTTCATATGATAATATCAGAAATAACAATTAATAAATTAAGTGAAATTGGTTCAATAAAATTAAATATTAAGGATAAGTTAATTGATTATCTTGATAAAGAAGAAGGCGTAACTATAGAGGGTACACCTTCTTCTTTTATGTTAAAAAATATTGGAATAAATACATTATATTTAGATGTTGATATATAAAAACAATGGGGCTAAATAAACATTGGATACTGAAATGAATAATCGAATATGATATTATGAAGCTAAGGAGAGGAAAAATCCTAGTATAAGTTTTAAATTAAGGTTAATTTAGATAATAACTTAACAAGATATCTAAGTAACAAAGAAGGAATAGCTTTAAAGGGTGTGCCTTCTTTGTTTCATTAAGAAGTATTGTAGATATTAGATTTAAATAATGGTATATGAATAAGGCAGAATTACTATGGAAAGAATACTTATCAGATTAATATTATTTTGATATTAATTTAATAAGTTAATATATAAGAGGTAAGTAATATGTTTCCAGAAATAACAGAAAATTTTATAAATAAAAAACCATTTTTAAGTGAAAATCAAATAGAAAGCTTTAATATGGGGATAAAGCATTCAACAGGAGAAAAGTTTATGAAGGTAAGAACTGTTGATGGTAAGATATTTATAAAGATAGTTGCACCGAATGGAGTTATAAGTAACGAATACATTAATATTCCATTATATTATACTACAGAACAAAGGGATGAATTAGTAAAATATCTTAGGCATACTAAAGGACTTATTCAAGATGACATAGCTACATATCTAGGAATAAGTCAAAGTACAGTGTCTAATATATTGAGGGGTTAATGATAAGAAGAAAATGTACGGAGATAATAGATTTAAAAGCTAAAATGTATAGAAGAATAAGATGTCTTTTTTGTATAGCGAAGAAGTAAATAATGAATTTGAAAATGAAGAGGGGGTAAGCGGCTACAGTAAGTTCAATTCAACTCATTATGACAAAGTTAAAGACTCTAGCAAAAGCTGCTAGAGTCTTTATATTAGATTTTTATTTATTGTTTTTACTATCTTTCTCTAAATTCTGGCCATTTGATTCAGAATTATTTAAATAGCTATCAATGTAGGAAGCTGGAGACTTCAGGAATTTAGAGTATTCCTCCGAATTCTTTCTTAGATTTTCGCCAATGCTTTTTAGCCTGTTTTCAATTTCTACTTCTTGTTTAGAAAGATTATTGAGCTTGTTTTCATGTAGTTTTTGCATGTTTTGGATTTGCTCTTGACCATTTGATAGACCTAGAAGCATAAGTTGAAGCATCTGCTTCCTAAATTTTTCTTCGAATTTTTGTATCTCCTTTTCGTGCTCTTCAATAATCTCTTTCCTACGCTCTTTTAGAGTATCTAACTTAGTTGAATATTTTATATAATCATTAATAAGATTATCAAAGTTGTTTTCAAACCCAATTCTTACTTCTCTATATGCATTCATCCTGATGAAATAGTTGTTATTTTGCTGCGTTGTTTTTTCAAATGCATTCACTAATGTTTGTGATGCACTTGAGGTCTTTAAACTGCTTAAAGCAGTATTCATTAAATCCAACCTTCTAGAAGGACTGTTATAATTAGTATCGTAATATGCAGCTCTATCAGCTTTATAATAAGCACTCAATGTATTACCTAATGCTGTAAAGTCTTTATAGCTTAGCTTATTAATATTTTGAGTTTCGGAAAACTTGTCATTAAGAAATTGTTCAAGTTCATCTTTTGTTCCATCTGAGTTATTTCTATAAAAGATTTTTGATGCAGAAAGCATATTATAAATATTTTCCTTCAATTCATCTTTATTAATAATTTTTTCACCTGTTATGCCCATATCAGTACCCTGGGCAGTATATATTTGCTCTGCATTGTATGGCAGATTAAAAAAAGTTGAAATGTTTTTTGATAGTTTCTCTGCTATATTTTCAGCATAGTCATTAAAAGAAGAGTCTAAAACTTTAGTTAAACTTTCTATTTGTTTATCATCAAATTCGGGATTTGACATTATGTCATGTAAAATGTCTCCATACTTTACTGTATAATCTGAAATAGATGAGTTGTCCGCTAAATCTATCCAATTAGTTTTACTAAATGTGTTCTTAATATCATCTAGGGTTGATAACACTGGCTTGGAATAATTTAAGCTAAATTCAATAGCATCGCTGTTAACTTGTACTATGTCATTAGAAGCAGCTTCTACTACGTTGCCTTCACTGCTATATGAATTAGGAATTATAGCTATTGAATTTACGGAATTAATATTATTAACGTACATGACTTTACACCTCAAATCATTAATATAAACTATTTTCTCTATGCCAAGGGCTTATGCCCAAGTATATTTCTATTGTTAAAACTACAGTAAATAAAAGGGAATAGTAGAATCCCAGAATAGTTTTATTCAAAAATATATAGAGTCTTAATAATTATATCGGTGAATAACCATGTGACTTTACATATAATGGTTAAATTTAAATTATTTTCAATGGAATTTATGAAAAATAATGTGAGACTTGAATAATAGGATTCGAATATTGTGAGTTAACCCTTCTCAAAACATAATATTAAAGAAAAATGGAACACTAAGGATTAGATTACTAAAGGAGGGATGAATTTCGTGGTTTCTAATTCTAATATTTCTGTTTATAGTGAAATAGGAAATCTAAAGTGTGTACTTCTTCATTGCCCTGGAGAAGAGGTTGAGAATATAGTTCCGGATTATTTAAGAAGATTATTATTTGATGAAATTGTTTTTTTAAAACAGGCAGAAAAAGAACATAATCAATTTGCAGATATTTTACGCAATGAAGGTGTAGAAGTTCTATATCTTACTGATCTTATGGCAGATATTTTAGAGGATACTAAGGTTAGGGATGAATTTCTAAAAGAATTTATGGAAGAGGGGAAAATAGTTACTCAAGGGTTTCAGGAAGCTCTCATGGAGCTATTTGTCCACTGTTCACCAAAGGAACTAATAAGAAAATGTATAGCTGGTGTTAGAAAAGAAGAGCTTAGTGATATTAAACCAAAGTCCTTGGGAGATATGGTTAAGAATCCGTATCCTTTTTATCTGGATCCTATTCCTAATATGTATTTTCAAAGGGATCCTTTCGCATCTATTGGGTCGGGTATTTCACTAAATGTTATGGCCAATGTGACAAGAAATAGAGAAACTATATTTGCAAAATATATATTTGATAATCATCCTAGGTTCAAGGATACGCCAAGGTGGTACAACAGAAACAAAACTCATCCAATTGAGGGTGGAGATATTCTAGTTCTTTCTGATAAAGTTTTAGCTATTGGAATAAGTGATAGAACAGAATCAATTGCAATAGAAAGGTTAGCACATAGACTGTTAAGTTCAGAGGAACCTTTTGAAACGGTTTTAGCTTTTGATATCCCTAAAACTAGAGCATATATGCATTTAGATACGGTATTTACTATGGTGGATTATGATCAGTTTACTATATATCCCGGTATTGAGGAACCTTTAGATGTATATAGCATTCATAAAGGAAAAAATGATGAAATCAAAATAAAGTATGAACATGAAGAGTTATCAAGTATATTGAAAAGACATCTAAACCTACCAGCAGTAAATCTAATAAGGTGTGGTAATGGGGATTTTATTGCAGCAAGCAGAGAACAATGGAATGATGGAAGTAATACACTTGCTGTAGCACCTGGCAAAGTAATTTGTTATAATCGCAATCATGTAACTAACGAAGCTTTAAGAAAAAACAATATTGAAGTGTTAGAGTTTGAATCCTATGAATTATCTAGAGGTCGTGGAGGCCCAAGATGCATGAGTATGCCTATAATTAGAGAAAAAATTTAGAAAAGAAGAATTGAAAGACACATTAAAGAACCTTACATAGAAAAGCGTATCTATTAGCTATGCCAATAGGTACGCTTTTATTTTTCCTATTTGCTTACAGTTAGATGACCACCCTTAGTACAAACTATTCTTGACCGATCGTTCTCAAAATGATAGTATTAATATTACTAAGGAGGAATCTAAATGGGACGAAGTAGAGAATTTGATGAGAAAGTAGTTCTTGAGAAAGCAATGGAATTATTTTGGAGACAAGGCTACGAAAAGACATCTATGAATGATTTGGTAGAGCATATGGGAATCCATCGTAGAAGCTTATATGATGCCTTCGGGGATAAGCATACATTATTTTTAAAAGCCATGGATTTTTATGAAGAATTAATTAAAAACAAAATAAAGGCTGGAATTTTACATGCTGAAACAGCAAAACAAGCTATACAATTTATCTTTGATTTTATAATCGAAGGATATGAAGATAAACAATGGGGTTGCTTAATTGTAAATTCAGCAACTGAGATGGCTCTTAGGGATAAAGAGGTTGAAGAAAAAATAGAAATAATATTTAAGGAAACAGAACAGCTTATTGCTGATATTGTTCGAAAAGGACAACAAACAGGGGAAATTTCATGTAATTATGATTCTCATGTTCTATCAGAAGTTTTTCAAAATACCTTGCATGGAATTCGTGTACAGCTAAGAATGTCCGCGAGTAAAGAAAAATTGCATCGTATAGCGGATTTTTTCTTGGATTTATTAGATAAATAAAATTTTACACCAATTAGAATGAACGTTCTCAAAATATTTAAAATTCTCTAAACTGTTTTGCTTTATAGAAAAGTAAAATCTCCATTAAAATTGATAATTTTTTTGCATTAATTAGAATGGTCATTCTCAAAAGATATAAATATGAGCTAAGGGAGGTGATAATCACATGTGATACCTTTATGTAAGAGCTTTATAATAAATCAATTAAAAATTAAGTGTACTTGTATCTAATCAAAGTGAAAAATTAATGAGGAGTGAATGAAAATGAGTTTAATAACAGTTAATGAAGAAAAATGTATAAAATGTGGAATGTGTGTGGCGGAATGTCCAACAGGAGTACTAAAACTAGAAGCTACTGGTCCAAAAGAAGTCAATCCAAATGCATGCTTAGAATGTGGACATTGTGTAGCAATATGCCCAAAAGAAGCTATAGATAATAAGAAGTCGCCATTAGCTATGCAAAGTGAGATAGGAGAAATCAAAAAATTAAATTCGGAAGAAGCAAAGAATTTTATTAGATCACGACGATCTATTCGTTCATATAAGAATATAGAAGTGGAAAGAGAAAAATTATTGGAGCTTGTTGAAGTTGCCCACTTAGCTCCAACTGCAAGTAATTCACAAGGGATATCGTATTTAATAGTAGATGATAAAAAAACAATTGAATTAGCAGTTGAAGAATGCATTAACTGGTTTGAGAATAATGAAATGTTGAGTAAGGCATTGGCAGGAATGATTAGTGGTTATAGGAATAATAAGGTTGATACTATCCTAAGAGATGCGCCTAGTATAATTTTAACTATGGCTGATGAAGATTTTCGTAATGGTAGAGAAAATTCAATGCTCTCATTGTCGTATCTTGAATTATTTGCTCCATCCCTTGGACTTGGATCATGCTGGGCAGGAATATTTGAAATTTGTGCACGAAGTGATAATTCGCCAATGTACAAGGTTTTTAACATTCCTGAAAAAAAGAAAATAACAGGAGTTGTAATGGTAGGATATCCTAAGCATAGCTTTAAAAGATTTACAGAAAGACAACCGTTATCGGCTTCTTTCTTTGAAAATAAATGATTGAATATAGTTAATATTAATAAAAAGTAGAGTGCTGCAACACTCTACTTTTTAATTCTAATTACTTAGGCAACTGATAGCAACATATATTTGGAATTTTAAAATAGTAACAGTCCAATTGCAAGTCAGGATTATTTACTAATTGAACTGTAGCGTATATTTGAGAAATACAACGTCACTATAACTATAATACAAGCAATAGCTGAAAACTGAAACGAAAACCTTACTGAAGAGATCCCTATAATATTTCCAATGACATTTACAATTATAGGAGATAAAAACTGCCCTAAAAGACCAAAACTACCAACAATACTTAAAGCAAATGCATTAGCATATTTAGGTGCACATTTTGTAGTATCAATAAGAAATAATGGGAATAAAATTGCAAAGGCGAAGCCCATAACTAATACTGCTATAAAAAGAAAAATTACTGAGTGTGATGTACTTAATATAACAAAGCCCAGGAACATGGCAAACCATCCGGATAATTCTGAGTAATTCTTTAACTTGATTATTATCTTACCAAAATATAATCCCGTCACAAATGACATGAAAGATGTGCTTGCAATGAAAAAAGCAGCTGTATTAGTTGATCCTAGGTTTTCACTTTTTAAAAATAATGCTATATTTGTTGGCAGTACATAAAATATCATATAAAACAGTAACATTTTCATGAATACGGTTATCAAGGCTTTATTCATAATACTTTTTATAGTTTTTTGCTTATTTTCTATTTTTTTAGGCTCAGGTAATATAAAAACAACCATAATTAATGGAAATATGGCAATAAGATAAGTTCCAAAAGAATATCTCCAACTAAGCCTTCCAAGAATTCCAGAAAGCAAGACTGCTATTGCCCCTCCTATGTTATTCCAAGCTGAAGAAAGTCCTATCATTTTTTTTCGCTCATCCCCATCAAAAAAATCTGCAATAATGGATGTGGAAAGGGGGAGTATCAGACCAACACCTACGCCTAAGAAGGCTCGGTAAAATAATAGTGTATATATATTGTTTGAAAAATAAGGAAGAAAACCACCAAGCCAATAGAATAGTATACCTACAATCAATATATGACGTTTCTTTAACGTAGAGGCAAGCCTTCCTGATAGAAGACTCACTGGAATTGTCATGATAGCTGGTATAGTCAAGATCATTTTTATTAAAGTAGGATTTGTATTAACAAAAGTATCCCCTATGCTACCAAGTATGGGTGCTACTGCTGTGGCGGCCATAATGGGTAATAGAGATACTGATAAAATCGATATCTTTACCAATTTTCTATTTGTGAATTCTTTCATAATTATCCTCCAGTTTATCTTTAAGTATATAGTTTAGACCTTAGCATCCCCGGGAAAGTACTAAAATATTAAAATTAGTTCTTGTCTGAACTATACTCTAAAATCATCTGCATAATCAATTCAATATTGTGATACAATTATTCCATAAAAGAATTGACTAAGAGGTGGCATAGTGGAAATTGAGCAATTAAAGTATTTTTTAGCTGTGGTAAAGTATAAAAACTTTTCTACTGCTGCACAGGAACTTTGTATATCGCAATCCTCATTATCAAAACGATTAAAAGCATTAGAAGATGAATTAGGAACTGAATTAATTAATAGAGCAACCAAAACTGTAACATTAACTGGTGAAGAACTTGTTAATTTTTCAGAAGAGGTTATAGCAAGGTATGATGATTTGAAATTAAAGATTAAAAAGCATAGCAATCTTGAAGAAGGGCATATAAATTTAGGTATGTCACAGATTGTTAACTGCCAGGGACTTATAGGATTGATTGCCTCGTTTCAAAAGGAACATCCAGGTATTAAAATAAACTTGGTAGAGAAAAAAACTAAAGATCTTATTAAGCTTCTTAGAGATAATAAAATTGATGCTGCATTTATCCTTACAAACTTGGATGAAGATACTGGTCTTAAAATTCAGCCACTCATAAATGATGAGTATGTGCTTGTAACTGATATGAAGCATCCACTTGCCAAAAACAAATTTATTGATTTGTCAGAAATAGCTAATGAAAAATTCATTTTACTAGACCCAAGTACTGGAATGCATGATACTCCAGTTGGAGCATGTAAAAAAGCAGGTTTTACGCCTTCTATTTTGTATGAAAGTGATCAAATAGATACCATACTTGACCTTGTGTCGGAGGGACTTGGAGTTTCTTTGCTTATGCATGACAGTGTTAATTACTATGGACATCTTGGTGTTAAAATTGTTAAGCTTAATGAACCAATTTCGGGAATCACAGCTTTAGCATTACCACGCAATAAAAACTTAAATAATAGTATTTCAGCATTTCAAAAATACATACTTTCAAGCTTGATTTTATAAAATTTATATAATATAACGAAAACCTCATTTGCTATAGTTACGGTGAACCGTACCATAAGTAAATGAGGTTTTTAGTGTCAGATAAATAGTAATTTAGATAAACTAATTACGACAAATTATGCTGACTATAATATCTGTAATTTCAGAAGTATTGTTATAAAGCATAAATTCATGAGCAGAGT
Organism: Clostridium sp. 'White wine YQ'; assembly: GCF_028728205.1. Taxonomy (NCBI): domain Bacteria; kingdom Bacillati; phylum Bacillota; class Clostridia; order Eubacteriales; family Clostridiaceae; genus Clostridium; species Clostridium sp. 'White wine YQ'. The sequence goes on along the minus strand of NZ_JAQYUU010000003.1, from coordinate 400,838 downwards.
CTGAATGTACACAATTAATTATAATTAAATCATTTTTAGAAGTTTCAAATCCTTTATCATTAATAGTAGTATTAAAACCTCCACGCACAGTGTAAAAACAAATTGAAACTAAATCTTTATTTAATAAGGGTTTATAATCGAATTTAAGCTGTTTGCTAGGATTAATATTCAGATGAAGTAATTCACCACTATAATTTTCTCTTGTCATTAAATTAAAAACAGAAGCTTTACCATAAGTTTTAGTTACCCAATCACCCATAAAGTCGTCTTGATCAAAGGGTTTAAGTAATTTCTTATACCTATTTTCGTGGTCGAGGGTTATCCTTCCTTCTATAACCATGAATTTACGTGACACTTTTGGTAAACTACTAAAAGTAGATTCTGGTATATCAATTTTGGCAACTCCCAGCCTCCATAAAAAATTTTTACTGGCATAATCAGAATTTAATGGATATGTTGTCAATTCTGTAGCCATTCCTCCAGACCAAAAGGTTGGTTTATAATTTTCTTCTTTTAATAACTCTACCTTATATTTCATGTCTTAATTGCTCCTAACTTAGTGTATCTCTTATGCTTATTATATTAAATAAAAAATTATTTTGAAATATACAATTAAAAAATGTATTTCAAAAGCAAATTAATCTATATAATAAGATATTCGTCTCGATTTACTTTCCCAATGTTGATAAGGTAATTATAAATTGCTATCATGGATTAAAACATTAAACCATATATTATTTGATATCTTTCATAAAGGAGTCGTATCAATGAATGAATTAGAAAACTTAAAGCAGCTAGAAAATGAATTTAAAGAATGTAGACCTGTATTAACTGCTATTGGGGATGAGACAAGACAATTAATCATTTTGAGTTTGGCTAAAGGAACATATCCAGGAATGAGAGTCGGAGAAATAACTAAAAGAACAAATTTATCACGCCCGGCTGTTTCACATCATTTGAAGATATTGAAAGAAGCAAAAATTGTGAACATGGTAAAACAAGGTACGATGAATTTTTATCATATAAATAATCCGGAAAAAAGTGGATTGGCTTTGATGAAATTGTTGTTTTCCCATCTTGAAGAATTTATGTATGATTGCTGGAAAGAAAATTTAGATGAAACAGAAATATAAATGATAATCTTCACTAGGTATGTTTATATTAATTTGTTTTGAAAGGAGTAAATAAATGAATTTAGCTAATAAGGAAATAGAAGCAGTTAATGGTGTGAAGATTCCTCAAGTAGGTTTTGGGGTATATAAATTAACTAAAAGAGAAGATTTTGAAACTGCGGTTGGAGAAGCTATTAGAATTGGTTATCGGCATTTTGATACAGCAAAAATCTATGGAAATGAAAAAGATTTAGGAATAGAAATTCAAAAAAGTAAGATACCTAGAGAGGAGTTTTTTATTGCTTCTAAGGTTTGGAATACGGAACTTGGTTATAAAGCTACTAAAAAGGCATTCGAAAAAACTTGTAAAAATCTAAATATAGAATATATTGATATGTATTTAATTCATTTTGCAGCTCCTGGTTATATAGAAGCATGGAGAGCAATGGAGGAGTTATATCTAGAAGGAAAAATCAAGGTTATTGGAGTTGCAAACTTTGAAATTCAGCACCTTGAAGAATTAATGAAACATTCCAAGGTTAAACCAATGATTAATCAGATTGAGACTCATCCAGAGTTCCAACAAGATGAATTACATAATTATTTAACTAATCATAAAATATTACATGAAGCTTGGGCATCTTTAGGACAAGGCAATAGAGATTTATTGAAAAACACAGTATTGAATGAGATTGCAAGGAATCATAAAAGAACTGTGGCTCAAGTTATTCTACGCTGGCATATACAAAGGGGAATTATTATTATTCCAAAGTCATCAAATCCAAAGAGAATTAAAGAAAATATTCAGCTATTTGACTTTGAATTGTCCAGTGAAGAAATGGAAAGAATAAGTCAACTGAACACAGGAAAAAGGTATTCCCATAGTCCTACAGGTTATATGGTTAATCCCCTTTATAATAAACTTATGAAAATGTTTATTAAATAAGGAAACTAAATAAGTAACCCAATTAGGGTTTGTCCAATTACCTTCTGGTGTAGCAATATTAGGGTACTTACCACTAACCCCAACAGCACCAAAAGTAGAAGTCATTACAACAAGTTTTACACCTATATTTCCAGTATTAAGAAGTAATTATTTTGACTTAGTTAATTACAGCAGAGTATAATTAATCTCAAAAACAGAGAATTTTTAATTAGGAGTTATTATGATTAAGAAAAAACTTTTTGCAGTGAGGCTAGTAATACTTATATGTATTTCTATTATATTAGCAGGGATATACGGCATTAAAAATAATAATAACATTATTAAAGATTATAAGACTTATTATAATGCTGTTAAGGAAGCTATCTATAATTATAATGATACTCTAGTTATTGATGTACAAAATTATGATAAAAATATATATAGCTCAGATGTTGTTAAAAAGGTGTTAGTTGATAATCCACAATTACTAGATAATGAAATGGCATATACTTTGAAAATACAAAGTATTCCCTTTATAACTAAAATGACCTTTAAGTTTAGTTATGGTGAAAGTAAGGAAACCCTACAAAATAAAGAAAAGGCAGTACAAAATAAAGTTAAAGATATTATAAGTAAAGTAATAAAGCCTGATATGAAAGATTATGAAAAGGAAGTAGCTCTCCATGATTATATTGTGAATAACTCCAAGTATGATGAAAGGATTGATTCAGGAAACATGCCGAAAGAATCCTATTCTTCTTATGGAGTATTAATAAATGGAGTAGGAGTATGTCAAAGTTATGCCGTAGCTATGGACAGGCTTTTAAAGGCTAGCGGAATTGAGACAAAGTTAGCACTTGGAGATGCTTATGACGGAAAGAATTGGATTAGCCATGCATGGAATGTCGTCAAGATAGGAGGACAATACTATAATTTGGATACCACCTGGGATGATCCAATTACTGATGATGGTTCTAATATTATTAGATATTCTTATTTTAACGTTACAGATGAACAAATAGAAAAAAATCATAGGTGGAATAAAGTTGATTTCCCAAAATGTAATAGTACAGAGTATAGTGTCAATAACCTACATTTAGTTGAAAAAGACTCAAAAGGAAATGTAATAATAATAACAAAGAACTATGATGAGTTTTATGAATCTGTGAAAAAAGGACTTTCTAGTGGTAAAGCATCTGCGTCTTTTAAAATTTTAAGTTTTGATAATAATCAACAAAATATTGAAAATGCAATAGTAAGAGCGTATAAAAGTGCAGGAAAATATGGAGAATTTACTTATTTATATTTTAAAGATGACATAATGAATTGCGGATATGTAACAGTTAATTTTAAATAAAAAGTATTATGCAAGGGAGAATATATCATGAATAAACATCGTATCTATACAATGAGTGTAGCAAGTGTCTATCCCCTTTATGTTAAAAAGGCTGAGAAAAAAGGACGTACGAAAACAGAAGTTGATGAAATCATTCGCTGGTTGACAGGATATAGCCAGGAAGAATTAGAAGCACAACTAGAAAAACAGACAGATTTTGAAACTTTCTTTGTGGAGGCACCAAAGCCTAATCCCTTACGAACTTTGATTAAAGGGGTTGTTTGCGGTGTCCGAGTGGAGGATATTGAAGAACCAACCATGCAGGAAATTCGCTATTTAGATAAGCTAATTGATGAGTTAGCAAAGGGAAAAGCGATGGATAAGATTTTAAGAAAATAATGATTAAAAATGAAGAAACACTGATTCTATATGTAAAATACAAAAGAATCAGTGTTTTTTGTATAGTGATTAGCAACTTAAACAAAAATCAAGTCTACAAATGAATCAATTAAACTAGTTGGATCATCTAATCCTTTTTCAGGTTCTAGGTGTCCAGTAGAATTAAGTTCAACAAGACCCAGTATAAATGAAGAAACCATTGCTGTTAATTGTTTCGGTGATTTACTAACAGTGTATCTTTGCTCATGAGGTTTTTCTAAACACTGATAGAACATTCCAAATACTTCAATGGCTGCAATGTGTAGGTTATCATATTGTTCTTTATCCCATTGTTTGAGGAACATCAATTTATAATGCTCCTTATTATTTATTCCAAAATCATAAAAAGTATATAAAACTTCATAAACAAGTTTTCTAGGATCCTTTATTTCTCCAATCAATTTACAAATGCGACTTTTTAGTGTTTCAAAATCTTCAGTCACAATAGCTGCAAGTAAATCGTCTTTATTTTTGAAATATACATAAACTGCACTTCTAGACAAATTCGTTTCCTTTCCAAGGTCACGCATACTAACTGAATCAACACCATTTGTATCAATCATTTGTCTTGTAACATCAATCAGCTTTTGTTTTGTATCATTACTGCTCTTCATAGTACTCCTCTTCTACAAATATATTTATAATTAATTTTAAAACACTGTATTGACACTGTCAACGTGGCGGACTATAATAAATTTAAGTTGACAGTGTCAATGAGAAATACATTAGGCTTTATTTTTAGAAAAGGAGTGTAATTATGTTAGCTGAAATGAATTCAAATAAAAAAACTATTATTATAACTGGTGGAAACTCAGGATTAGGTTTTGCATGTGCTAGAAACATTGCTAAGGCTAATAAAAACTATCATGTTATACTTGCTTGCCGTAATGCAGATAAGGCAAGGGAAGCAGTAAGTGCACTAATTAAAGAAACAAGCAATAACAACATAACTTCTTTGGAACTTGACCTTTCATCCTTAGAGGCTGTAAGAAATTTTGTAAGTAATTTTTCAAATTCAGAATATCCGCCACTATATGCTTTAGTCTGCAATGCAGGATTAATTATGGTTGATAAAACGTATTATACTAAAGATGGGTTTGAAAGTACCTTTGGTACTAATCATCTTGGACATTTTCTACTAGCTAATATGCTGCTAGAAAAGATTTCCGACGATGGTAGAATAGTTTTCGTTAGCAGTGGAACTCATGACCCAGCACAAAAGACAATAGTAGCTACACCTGTATATGAAAATGCTAGATTATTAGCCTATCCTAAGGAAATGAGTCAAGATGAAAATATGCTTACTGTTGGCCAACGTCGATACTCTAATTCAAAATTGTGTAATATATACTGTACTTACGAGTTAGCTGAAAGAATTAAAGAACAAACTAATAAAAATATTACAGTAAATGCTTTTAATCCTGGGCAGATGCCAGGCACAGGGTTTTCACGTACATTCCCTCCTTTCATGAGATTTTTAAGTAAACATATTCTTCCTGCGCTTGCTTTATTCCATTCAAATATTAAAAGTGCTGATATATCAGGTAAAGATTTAGCATCACTTATAATTAATACTGAACTTAAAGAAACTACTGGTAAGTATTTTGATGGTACAAGGGTAATAAAATCTTCGGAGCTTTCTTATAACAAAGAAAATAGGAAAGATTTATGGAGGACAAGTATTGAATTGACAAAATTAAAGAAAACTGAAACCATATTAAACTTAGATTAAGAATATAACAGATTAATCAATATTATTAATATAAATCAAGGACATACCATGATGAGTTATGTCCTTGATTTACTTATAACTTCAAAGTGAAAAATACTATGTAAGGCTCAAGATAATGATATTCCCACAAAAAGTTAGTCACATATTTTTAACAATAAATAGGAAAAGTTGAAAACATAAATAGCTATATTTTTACAAAATATGCTATAATTAAAGAAATATGATGCTTTTAGCTTAAGTAAGTAGTAACTTATTGTACAAGCTATTAAATAATAAATTTTTTTAGAGGGGGTTTTAATATGCTAAAGGAATTTAAAGAATTTGCAGTGAAAGGCAATGTAGTAGATTTGGCTGTTGGTGTTGTTATTGGTGGTGCTTTTGGTAAGATAGTTACTTCTATGGTAAACGATATAATTATGCCATTAGTTGGTGCATTAACAGGCGGAGTTAACTTTACATATTTAAAAATTGTCTTTAAAGAAGCTCATGGCGATATACCTGAAGTAGCTCTTAATTATGGAAATTTTATTCAAAATGTTATTGATTTCTTAATTATTTCATTTTCAATTTTCTTGTTTATAAAATTAATAAATAAATTAAAAAGAGAGAAGAAAGTTGAAGTTGTTGAAACAGAACCAAAGCCATCCGATGAAGTATTATTACTTAGGGAAATTAGGGACTTATTAAAGAAATAAAAAAGAGTATATTTTATTTAAGATATTAGAATAGCTACGACTGAATTTTTCAGAAAACATAGATACATAATAAAAAGTTATAATTAGAGTCAAGTAGGGGGTATTAATGTAGGTAACACTACTTTAATTTTAAATTTATTATGAGGAGGAATGTATATGGAAAATGCAATGTTTTGTTATCAGTGTGAACAAACTGCTGGGGGAAAGGGCTGTACTAAGGGAGGTGTTTGTGGAAAAACACCAGAGATTGCAAACTTACAGGACTTATTGATATATCAATTAAAGGGCATTTCTTGTTATGCAAAGCCTTTAATTGAAGAAGGAAAAGTTATTGATAAAGAAATAGTTAAGTTTGTAGAGAATGGGTTATTTACAACATTAACAAATGTAAATTTTGATCCTGAAGTTCATGTAAGGCTGCTAAAGGAATCGCAAAAAATAAAAGAAGAGCTAAGAGAGCAAGCGCCAGAAGGAAAGTATCCAGATGCAGCTACATATAATCTAAGTGATACCAAAGAAGAAATGCTAAAGGATTCAGTAAAAGCAGGTATTATGTATAATCAGAATCTTAATGAAGATATTCGCTCCCTTAGATCTACTATATTATATGGATTAAAAGGGGTAAGTGCTTATGGACATCAAGCAAGATTTATCGGATATAATAATGAACAAGTAGATAATATTTATTTCTTAGGTCTTGAAGCTACCACAAATGATAATTTAACTCTTGAGGATATGATAAGTATGACTATGAGAGTTGGAGATATGAGTGTGCAAGTGATGCAAACCTTAGATAAAGCTAATACTACTAAATACAAAGATCCATCACCACACGAAGTAAATGTTAACATTAAAAAAGGTCCATTTATTATAGTATCTGGTCATGACTTAAGAGATTTACAAATGTTATTAGAGCAAACAGAAGGTAAAGGAATTAACATTTATACTCATGGAGAAATGCTACCAGCTCATGGATATCCAGAATTAAAAAAATATGAACATTTAGTAGGCAACTTTGGTTCTGCTTGGCAAAATCAACAAAAGGAATTTGATGGAATACCAGGCTGTATTTTGATGACTACTAATTGTTTAATGAGACCAAAAGAAACATATAAAGACAGGATATTTACAACAAGCGTTGTAGGTTGGGACGGCGTAAAATATATTGGAATTTCTGAAGATGGAACTAAAGATTTTAGTGAGATAATAAATAAGTCATTAGAACTAGGGGGATTTAAAGAAGCGGAAGAAGAGAAAGAAATATTAGTGGGATTTGGACATAACGCAACATTATCCCATGCAGAAACTATAATTAATGCAGTTAAGGAAGGAAAAATAAGACACTTCTTCTTGATAGGTGGTTGTGATGGAGCAAAACCAGGTAGAAATTATTATACAGATTTTGCTAAAATGGTTCCAGAGGATTGTGTAATTCTTACCTTAGCATGTGGTAAGTACAGATTCAATAAATTGGATTTTGGAACAGTAGCTGGATTACCTAGATTATTAGATGTAGGACAATGTAATGATGCTTATTCTGCAGTTAGAATAGCTACAGCACTAGCCGATGCGTTTGAAACAGATGTGAATTCATTACCATTAACAATTGTGCTTTCTTGGTATGAACAAAAAGCTGTTGCTGACTTATTAGCATTGTTGTCACTTGGAATAAAAGGAATGTATTTAGGACCAAGTCTGCCAGCATTTTTATCTCCGAATGTATTACAATATCTAGTTGATACGTTTAATATAACACCAATAGGTACACCGGAAGAAGATTTAAAGAATTCACTAGGACAAGCTAACTAAAGTTAATATTTTATTTTGGAATGAGGCACTAATCTTTGATTGGTGCTTTTTCTATAGGCTATCATGGTTTATATTAATAACAAGTAATTTAATCTTAATATAGGACTATATTTTTTAAAAAATCCGTATTAAAGGAATAAGGTCTAAAGCTTATAAAGTATGCTTTAGACCAGGAAATCTCAATTAAATTAATTTCTTTAAATTTTCATATGTAGAGTTGGTTTTAATAATGTAAGTAACTATCATTTTATATTGTTAACATTCTTTAAGATTTCTTCAAGCTTTTCGGTTGATACAATTCTTTCATTACACTCTTTACTATCTAAACATAAATCAAAGCCGATTGATCTATAAGCACCTTCTGCAGTACTAGTTGTTTTACAAATAGGTGAAACGAAAGCTACTTCATTTTCCTTACCCACACGATTGCAGAGAACACACCTATGAGAGTTATTTGCATCAGGATTTGAAATCCTACATGCCATACCAATAAGATTACCATTAATGTTATAGGCTACAAATAACTTTCTAATTGAGTTATCAATCCATCCTAAATATACTTTCTTAGAGACTTGTTCATCTTGAGTTGGTAGTTTAAACTTCTTTTCTTTTTTAAACAATCTACTAAGTTGTGCATTTGTGATATCAGGTAATCCATAAACATATTCATTAAGTTCTTCTATATAGCTATCAAAGTGATGTATTTTAGTTAGTTTACTAATATCAAGTAACTCTTTTTCTCCCTCGGATAAGTTTTCGAATACATTTAATATCTTATCTTGTGTATATGCCTTTGAAGCTTCAATAATATCCTTATCTACGCATCCTATAAAAGCATTTTTTAAGTCAAGTAAAAGCTTTCTTATATAATTAAATTCATGTTTTTTTATAAAAGTATTCATAAATCTAGCACCTCTATTCTAATTATTGCTATTCTCATTGTTAACGTAAGTAAAAATGATTTTACTACCAAGTTCATTATTCAATTAATCTACAAAATAAAAGATGATCACTATTACTCCAATTGAAAGTAACAATAATCATCCTAATCTAAAACACACGATATATTCATAAACATTTTCTATTGAATCTTGTTTTAAATTATAAGTTATAACTTTCATTGGATCTCCACAATGAAATCATAACATGAGTTAAAACAAGCCTTCAATCTAATAAATAGTTCTGTATTGATTATGAGCATATATGTTTCTCTTGTCTTATTATTCTTCTTATACTTTTCTCTGACAGGTAATACTCTTGAGTGAGTTCATTGATAGTAGCCCCACCAACATACTTTTTATAAATCTCGTTATTTCTTACCTTAAGATCATTCTTTATTCCACTCTTTTCTCCCCAAGATTTATGATTTTCATCTTTTCTGGGTACATAAAGATATTTTCCATCTACATATTTTTGTATTATTTCAATAATTTCCATTGGTAACACATCTTGTGCCTTTGCATATTTCATTTCCTTACTCCTCCACTTTTATTAAAGTATTAAAGCAAAGAATACAAAAGAGCTATGTGTTACAGAACCTAAAACATGTACGCATTTCAGCTAATTTAACAGCTTAGGCTCCAAACAAAGCATAGCTGACTTTGTAGTCCCTGCAAGGAGCAAACTGATTTAAAGCTGAATGTATCACTGACCTTCATAAAAAAACACCCCCTAATACATTACGATTATGCTTATTATATCATGTTTAATATAAAGTTATAATGGAAAAAAGGTGAATAAGACTTTATATGAAGTGTAGTATTTAGCAAAGAACAATGATTTTATATGGAGTAGTTTGAGCAGGGATGCTCATGGTTGTAGGTCCATAAACAACAATTAAATTTCTATTTCCTGGGTATCTATTAAAAGTTTGGTCATTTGTTAGAATTATCTCAGTAGTTGGAGCAATATTTAGCTTTAAGTTTCCCCCACTGCTTATAAGCTGATCATTAAAATAGTCTACAGTAACATTTTGAAAATCTGTGTTTTTGGCAACGACAATTGCAGGATATTGTGGAGGATAAATAAGAAGGGCTGGTGCGTTTACATCATAAAATCCTGTTACCTCATCACCTACCTCAACAATCTCATGATTTACGAAGTAGGTTCCTGGGGATATGGTGAAATTTACTGGACCTCGGTCTATGTTCTCTAGTGACATTAATTTATAACAACCTGCTGATGCATCATTTGGACTTGGATAAAAATCTTCAATCCTTGTAACGGTACCGCTAAAGGCAACAAAGTGTTGAGTCGTTTTTCTCCATCCTACATCGAAGGAAGGGTAAGTAGCTTGATTCAAGTGACAAGGATAAAATGGGAATTGATTATTATACATATAAAACTCCTTTATATTGATACAGTTATATGCCTCATAATTAATAGTATATTAGCCACTCTTACTAGTGTTACTCAGGAGAATTTTAAAAACTTACGTTATTTATGTAAATTAAAAAGCAAAGAAATCAAAAAAGCAATTTGGATTAAATAAACCAAATTGCTTTTTAAAATTAAAACTATTTTGCTATCCAATCAATAACAGCTTGGTTTTGGCAAGCGCATGATTCAGCATCTGTTTTTGTTACGAATAATATATCTCCTGCATTTGCCACAGCTTTAAGCTCTTCTAATATTTCTTGAGCAGATAAAGTACTTTTAACAAGGAAAGCTTCAGGCATAAAATGAGCCCAAGCACCAACGGATTTTATTTTTGCAATTATATTATCTTCACTAGACTCAATATGCTCATGTTCATGATCGTGCTCGTGATCATGGTCATGACCACATCCACAAGTATCACTTAAAAAATATGTAATCATATATGTTGACATAAAATTATCTCCTTTCAAAACAAAACTTCCAATATAGATTGTTTATTTATATATAAATTATACATTAATATTTAAATAAGTAAATGAGAGTTTTTATCAACACTCATTACATAAAATATAGATATAAAAAGTTATAACACATTACTTGGAAGCCATGGCTTTAATATATCATAAGGGATTTTTGTATCAGCTATGCTTTCTCCCATCTTAACATTAGGTTTAAGTTTCCCATGATAATCACTTCCACCAGATGAATATATATTATGTTCATTACAATAATTAAGTAGATACTTTGTTCTTTCAATTGAATGAAGAGAATGGTAGCATTCTATGCCATCAAGAGCATTTAAGGACACTATAGAATTTAAGAATTCAGTATGATCTTCTACAAAATATCCATATAGGTGGGCAAGGAATGATTTTCCCCCTGCTTTTTTTATGAGAGTAGCAGCTTCCTGTACTGTCATATAATCTTTCATTTGGTCCAGAAAAAATGGACTTTCTGGATTATTCACGCAAGTTCTATAAAACGCATTAAGGTTTCCCCATATATCCTTATCAAAAAGTTTCTCATTTTCAGGATATTTTCTTATATCTGCATGAAGCATCTGAGTTGCAAAATATTTTCCGTTGATTGATAAATCCTCACTATATTTAATATTAAGGTTTCGGCATATCTCTTTCATTTTATTTAGATAGGAATTTTCTCTATCGTAAAATTTTTCATCAGAAACAATTCCAGTTGAATTTATTACTTCAAAATCTATACCATACCCTAATATCTCAATTGGTTTTCCATTATGTACAGCAGAAAACTCACATCCAGGAATAAGCTTACCATCATAGTAGTCATGAATATTAACATCATTCAATTTTTTATAGGCACCAATTGAATCGTGATCTGTAATAGATATATATTTTAGTCCTAATTGCTGCGCTTTAATAAGAATATCTTTAGGTTCATCTGAACCGTCTGATGTAGTAGTGTGTATATGTAAATCTATCATAGTTATACAGCTCCTTGTTTACGATTATATATTATATATTTTATCTAATTTTATGTGTTTAAAGCAATAATAAAGAAACTAGTTGAGCTTTCATTTAATCTAAGATATATTATTAGTTGAACTTTCAATCAATAATTAGTCACTGAGAGGAATAATAATGAAAGAATTAGATTGTAAGGTATTACGATTTACAGGAACATTATATAGGGCGATAAACTCAAAAGCTGATTTTGAATATAAGAAGTATGACTTGCAAAAAGGGCAATATATGTTTTTGACTAGGGTTTGTGAAAATCCAGGAATTAATTTTGTGGAATTATCAAACATGCTAAAAGTTGATAAAGCAACAACAACAAAAGCAGTTAAAAAGCTAATAGATATTGGCTATATGAATAAGCAACAAGGGCAGAGTGATAAGAGAGAATATAAATTAACTCCTACTAAAAAAGGGTTAGAAGTATATAATTTTATACTTGGAGAAGAAAGGAAACAGTTAGAAATATCCTTTAAGGGTTTTAGTAAGGACGAAAAGCAGTTAGCAACTGAATTAATAAGAAGAATGAGTGAAAATATAGAAGAATATTGGGCTAAATAAAAACTAAGGATGATGGGGGCAAAATGAAAAAAATAGCAAGTATGATAATAAGAATGATATTAGGATTTTTATTCTGTGCATTAGGAACTGTAATGGCACTAAATTCTAAATTGGGATTAAGTCCATGGGATGTATTTCATCAAGGCTTAACAAATATAATAGGAATAACTATTGGGCAAGCTAGTATTTTGGTTGGAGTAGTTGTAGTAGTAATTGCTAGCATATTAGGAATTAAGGTAGGACTTGGAACAATAGCCAATATGATAATCATTGGATGTTTTATAGATTTAATAATATATGCTAAACTAATCCCTGTTTGTAATAATTTAATTGCAGGAATATTAATGATGTTAGGAAGTTTAATTGTAAATGCAATAGGTAGTTATTTATATATAGGCTGTGGCATGGGGTGTGGTCCTAGAGATGGACTTATGATTGCACTAGTAAAGATTACTGGTAAGCCAATAAGCTTAATCAGATTTTGTATAGAGATGGGAGCCTTAAGCATAGGTTGGTTATTAGGAGGATTTGTTGGAGTTGGGTCCTTTATTACTGCTTTTGCAGTGGGGTATTGTGTTCAAATAGTTTATAGAATATTTAATTTTGATGTAAAGTCATTAAGCCATAGAAACATAAAACAAGGAGTTATATATATTAATCAGTGTTTAGTAAATCAAAACAATTAAACTTTATTTAGATTGGGGGCTTATAGTAATGGAATTTAGGAAAACAATTAAAGCAGATATGGAAGAAATAATGAATATAATTAGTCAGGCTCAAGCCTACTTTAAAGAACAAGGGATAGATCAATGGCAGAATAATTATCCGAATGTAGAAACAATAAATAATGATATTATAAATGAGCACAGCTATGTATTATTAAAAGATAATAATATTGTAGCAACAGCAGCAATTTCTTTTGATGGTGAAAAAACTTATGACGCTATATATGAAGGGCAGTGGATTAGTAATAACGAATTTGCAGTTATTCATAGGATAGCAGTTCATGGGGATTATAAAGGACTAGGGTTATCCTCTGAGATTATAAAAAATGTAGAAAAGCTTTGTTTAGATAAAGGTGTTTATAGCATAAAAGTAGATACACATGAAGAAAACATATCTATGCAGAAGCTGCTTAAGAAAAATAGTTTTAAGTATTGCGGAATAATTTATTTAGAAGATGGAAATAAAAGAATAGCTTTTGAGAAAAGACTATGATAATAGAAACAACAAAAAACCTACAAGGATTTAGAATAATTAAATCTATGTAGGTTTTATTATGTATACTTTTATATTAAGTTAATGTCGTACTGTTTAAGTAAAGTCATTATAGAATCATTTGGCTCTGATTCTGTAATGATACTATGAAAATCAGATATATTTGAGAAGGTATATATTCCATCTAAATTGAATCTTTCATTTGGTGCTAGTAGAAATAATTCTTTAGATATTTTCATAATTACTTTCTTTGTGCCAGCATCCTCAGATTCACCAGTACTAATACTTCCATCTCTTAAATCTATTCCGCTACAACCTATAAAGGCTTTGTTACAACGGTAAAGTTTTATTTGTTCATTAGAGTGTGATCCTATATTACCACCTACAAGGGGATCGTAGTCACCTCCTATAAAAATAACATGTGTTTTAGAATCTAATTTTATCATTGATGAGATCTCAACCATATTAGTAATTAATGTAATACTTTTATTATTTTGTGTAATAAGTTTTGCAAGAAAATAGGATATACTTGATGCATCTAGAAAAATCGTATCTCCTTCTTTTAATAGCTCATATGCCTTTTGAGCAATTACTTCTTTTAAATCTGTATTCTTTTCAACTCGTTTAAAGAAGCTTTCACCAGTAACTATAGTTCTTTTTATGTTAATAGCACCACCATAAGTACGTTGAAGTAAGTTATTTTTCTCTAAAACTTGGAGATCTTTTCGAATCATACTTTCACTTACTCCAAACAGAGTACTTAAATCTTTTACTAATACCTTTCCATCTCTTTCTAATAAATCTAAGATGTGTTTATGTCTTTCTACAATAAACATAATTTCCTCCAATTTGTTCTCATTTGTTTCTATTTTAACAATTTTAATATGATAATGCAATTAAGTTAATTGACAAATAGGAATAATTAAAATAAAATGATAGTAAATAGTAGTAAGTAACAACAAATGAGAACGGATTATTAGGGAGATGGAAGAATGAAAAAGGCAGTGTTTTTTGATATTGATGGAACTCTAATTGATTGTTTAAATGGATTAACTGATATTACTCCTAGGGTAAAAAAGGCTATACGTAAGCTTCAGGAAAAAGGAGATTATGTTTTTCTAGCAACAGGTAGACCATATGCATTTTTAAATGAAGCATTACGAAATTTTGGATTTGATGGTTTTGTACTTACAAATGGTGCGTATGTAAAGCTTGGGGATAGGTGTATCCATAAGGAAGCAATTAAAAAAGAAATCATAAAGGAACTAGTTGATAACTTTGAAGAACTTAATATTGAATATATATTGCAGGGTGAAAAATATTCCTATATTAAGGATACACATAAAAAGCTGCACTCATTTTATGATTCATATAAAATATCTAAAAAATATTTAGAAGGAAATTATGTTCTTGATGAAGTGGACACATATAAAATTGAAATGCTATGCAAGGATCAAAAAAGTATAGATTATTGCTTAACATTGGACAAACATAACTTTGATTATATGCATAACCTAGAAGAAGGTTCTTTTGAATTATATTCTAAGACTAATTCAAAAGCATCAGGAATTCTAAAAGTATTAGAGTATTTAAATATTCCGATAGAAAATAGTTATGCCTTTGGTGATGGGAAAAATGATATAGAAATGTTATCAACAGTTGGATGTGGAATAGCGATGGGAAATGCAGATGACCATGTAAAAAGTTATGCAAAAAAAATTACTGATACAGTACAAAATGATGGAGTAGCATTAGAAATAGAAGAATTTATTTTATAGCGAATTGATAAATAACCATTAATTATTATTAATGGTTATTTTGTTTTTCTAAATTTTAAAGGGGTCTTTCCATAAGTTTTTTTAAACATCTTAGAAAAGTTTGCAGAGTAATTGTAGCCCACCTTATTAGCTATATTTTCAATGCTTAAATCTGTTGTGGATAGAAGATTTGCTGCAATTGTCATTCTAATATGATTTGTATAGTCCCCAATGGACATATGATACTGTTTTGAAAATCCTGCCTTTAGTTTTTGCTCATTTAAATACACAATCTTGCTTAAGGTTTCTATACTAGGAGGATTGCTGTAGTTTTCTGATAAAATATCATGAGCTTTTTGAATAGCTCTAATATCGGAAGAAGTTAATTTTATTACTCTATCATTACCAATATAAATATTTCCATAGTTAATTTGATTAGTAAAAGCATTTTCGGAAGACTTGGTAATCTCATTATTTAAAATCGCAATGCACTCCAAGATTTTAGACTCTAAGTAAATGGCATTTAAAGAATTTTCATTAATCAAGCTCTGTAGCTGATGAATAATTTTTACCATTTCCATAGGAAGATAAGTGTAAGTATAGTTTGTAATAAAGGCTTGTAGATCCATTATATTAGGAAAATTAGGTTTAATTATATCTGTAAAATATTTTTCACGTATAGTTATTTCAATTCCGTGATAATGTTGTCCTTTTTTCCAGTTTTGATGACCTTTTAAATTTTTTTCAACAACGAAGAAATAGGAAGGGGTAAAAGAAGAAATTGGGTTATTCTCAAGTTTAAATTCTGTAATCCCTTTATAAACAAGCCCAAAGCGCATTAAAAGCTCAGGATTGTCAAAAGACAAAGAGAAATTCTCAGGTATAGTATAGTCTGCAATCCCTAAATCATAATAACCTTCCCTTGAATAACTAATGAAATAACCAAGTTCAGGTCTTTTTTTATTTGTATGTAAAGTATAATTTTCATCTTCAAAACTACTAAAGTCTAACTTTTTCAAGACAACAGATTTAAACTCTTCACTGGACTTTACGACCATAAAAACACCTCCCTCTGTAGAATAATAAAATTATATTAAATAATGGTTGGATACACAAGAAAATAATCATATTAGATGTAAAAATAATTAAATATGGTGCAACCATTGAAATGAGAATGAATATCATGTACACTTACAATAGTTGAGAATCAATATCATATAAGATATAAAAAGGAGATATAAAATGAGAAAAACTTCAATACTAAAAACACTTTTATTAGGTTGTATGACAGCTATGTTATTCGTTGGTTGTTCAAATACAAGTTCATCCACTGTAAAAGAGGAAGCAAAGACAGTTAAAGTGACTGATGTTAAAGGAGAGGTAGAAATACCTGCGAAACCTGAAAGAATAGTAGATTTAAGTGGTAATAGTGATATTTTATCAATTTTGGGATATAAGGTAGTAGGAACTGCAAACAGTGATGCCTATGATTATAAAAAATTCCCTACATATCTAGAAGATACATTAAAAGGTGCAACAATAGTAGGATATAGCATGCAAGACACTATGGATGTTGAGGCGATAATGAATTTAAAACCAGACTTAATTATAATTTCAACAGTACAAGAAAAAATGTATGATCAATTAAAAGAAATAGCACCAACAGTTATGGTTAAATTAGAAGCATTAAACTGGAAAGAAGATGTTAAAGCTTTCGCTAAAGTTTTCAATAAAGAAGATGCAGCAAATACATGGTTAGAAAACTATGATAAGAAAGCCAAAGAAGCAGGAGAAAAAGTTAAAGAAGCTCAAGGAAAAGATACATCTTATTTATCATTCTTAGCAAGTGGTGGTCAATTCTATGTATTTGATGGAGCTGGATTCGGAAGTGTTTTATATGAGGATATGAAGCTAAAGAAGCCAGAAGGTATGCCAGAACAAAAGGATATAAGCCTACCAGTTGTAACCTATGAAGGATTAGCAAAAATAAAAGCAGATCATATATTTGTTTTAGCAACTGCTGATGACTTAAAAACTCTTGAAGGAAATGCAATATGGAATAGCTTGCCTGCAGTAAAAGAAGGTAAGATAACTAAATTAACTGCATCACCTTACTTTAATCAAGGCTATAGTCCGATTGGAAGAGAAAAACTTTTAAATGAAATTGTGGAGAAGTTGAATGCAAAATAGTAATAAAAATACAATAACTTTTATGGTTTGTAGTATTTTTGTTCTAATAATTGGGTTGTTCCTAGCTATAAGTCTAGGAGCTACCCATATTGGTATTTCTGAAATATGGCACAGTATTTTTAACTATAGTGAAAAGCTGGAGCTGGTGTTAATTAGAGATGTTCGTATACCTAGAGCGCTCTGTGTACTTTTAACAGGGGGGATTTTAGGAGTAACGGGAGCGGTGATTCAAGGAGTTACGAGGAATCCAATAGCAGAACCTTCACTTCTTGGTGTAAGTCAGGGAGCAACTTTAGTTGTTGCTATCTTTTATGCTATTGGAATTTCAATAAATACTACAAATGTTATGATAGCTTCATTAATTGGAGCTGTTTTTAGTGGAATAATAGTAATAGGGTTTATGTCACGGAAGGCAAATAATAGTTCAATTACAAAAATATTGTTAGCAGGAACTGCTATGAGTACTTTCTTTATTTCACTTACAACTGTGGCTGGTCTTTTATCTAATAAGTCTCAGTTTATTGCATTCTGGGTGGCTGGTGGCTTTAGGAGTGCAACATGGGAAGACTTTATTTTAGTTTCAGTAGTTGGGATAGTAGGTTTAATAATAGCAATTTTGCTTTCAAAGAAAATAAATGTACTAAGTTTAGGGGATGATGTCGCAATAAGCTTAGGGGAAAATCCTGAAAGAATAAGACTTATAACTTTACTAATTATGATACCAATGTGTGCTGCAGCAGTAGCAGTAGGTAAAAACATTGGTTTTGTTGGTCTTATAATTCCTCAAATTGTTAGGAAAGTATTAGGAGAAGATTATAGAAAAATAATACCTGCATCTTTTTTACTAGGAGCAGTACTTCTAACTTATTCTGATATTGCTGCAAGAATGATAAATAATCCTTATGAAACTCCAATAGGAATATTTACAGCATTAATAGGTGTTCCATTCTTTGTAGCTGTAGCAAGAAAGGAGAAAGGCTAATATGAAGAAAAGAAGTTTAAAAATAACTATATTAGTATTATTAAGTCTGGTTCTATTAGCTTTTATCTTTTATTTAGGTTGGGGTAGCTATAAAATTGGACCTTCTGATATTATAAAAACTTTACTAGGTCAAGGGACAAAGCTTCAAAAGACAGCTCTAATAAATATTAGACTTCCTAGAATGCTTGTTGGAATTTCAGTTGGCGTAGCATTTGCAACAGCAGGAGCTTTACTTCAGACCATAACTAAAAATGAATTAGCAGATTCCTCAATTATCGGTATTAATGCAGGTGCAGCAGTGGTAGCTGTTATTTTCATCTCATTAAAAACTGTAGATTATTATAGTGAACTTGGTACCTTATCTGTTTATGTACTTCCTTTTATGGCTATTTTAGGCGCAGGGGTTACAGCAATAGCAATTTATTTCTTATCTGGACGAAGTAGAATTAGACCAAGAAGGTTGCTGCTTATAGGGCTTGGAATAAATGCAGGATTAAATGCTTTTATCACCTTCTTTACTTTTAAGGGTGGAGTTGGTGATTACAATAGAGTATTGATATGGATATCTGGAAGCCTTTGGGGTTCTGGGTGGAGCTATGTAAAGATAATAATGCCCTTGGTATTATTAATGTTTAGTCTAGTAGTATTAAATTATAAGAAATTAGATGTTCTTAATTTATCTGATGAGCATGGGGTTTCTCTTGGACTAAACTTAAATAAGGAAAGAAAGAAGTTTTTAACTTATGCAGTTATACTTGCAGGTGGAGCTACTGCCTTTGCTGGGAATGTAGGATTTATAGGGTTAATATGTCCACATATTGCTAGAAAATTAGTTGGACCATATCATAAAAACTTTTTGATTGTATCTGCCCTTATAAGTATAATAATAATTTTATTTGCAGATGCAGTTTCAAGAAACTTATTTTCTCCTATTGAAATACCAGTAGGGATTACAATCTCAATACTCGGAGTACCGTATTTTATTTATTTGATGATGAAGGAGAACTAGATGGAAGCTATAAATGTAAAGAATTTATCTGTAGCCTATGAAGATAATTTAATAATAGATAACATGAACCTTTCAATTCCAAAAGGAGAAATAAGTATTATCATAGGCTCCAATGGATGTGGTAAGTCAACTCTTTTAAAGACTATAGCAAGAGTAATAAAGCCTAAAAGTGGCGATATTTTTATAAATGATAAGAATATAAAAAATCAGAAAGAAAAACATATAGCAACGCAAGTTGCCTTTTTACCTCAAGGACCAGTCTGTCCAAATGGAATTACGGTTAAGGAATTGGTTACATATGGAAGATTCCCACATCAAAAAATGATAGGTGGCCTTAATAGTCATGATAAAGAAATAGTAGAATGGGCTATTGAGGAAACTGGGCTTAAGGATTTTGCGGATAGACAAGTAGAAAATTTATCTGGTGGGCAAAGACAAAGAGCATGGATTGCCATGACATTAGCACAAGAAACAGACATAATTATGTTAGATGAGCCAACAACTTATTTAGATATGTCATATCAATTAGAAGTGCTTGAAGTATTAGAAAGGCTAAATAAAAAGAAGAATATTACAGTTGTTATAGTACTTCATGAATTAAATAATGCTTGCAGATTTGCGAGTAATATTATTGGACTTAAGAAAGGTAATATTATTTGTGAGGGTATTCCTAAGGAAGTTATAACTAGAGAAAGCTTAAAAGAAATCTATGGAATAGATGTTAAGTTACAATTAAGTGAGGATGGAAATTATCCTATTTGTGTAGACTATGAACTTATAAGAGGACAAAATGAAAAATAAAAACTTTATTATAGTAGTTACTGGGCAGATAATTTCTTTGTTTGGAAATGCTATTCAAAGATTTTGTATGTCCTTATATATTTTAAATTTAACAGGAAGTGCCGCAATTTTCTCAGGGATATTAGCAATATCAACAATTCCATATATATTATTTGCACCGATTGCAGGATTATTAGCAGATACAGTAAATAGGAAAAAAATAATGGTACGTCTTGACTTATTTAGTGCAGTTTTAATGAGTATATATTCAGTAATATTAATAAGTGGGAAAGATAACACAGTAATAGTAGCTGTGGTAATGTTTATGTTATCAATTATCTATACTTTATACAGTCCTGCCGTTACAGCTTGTATTCCTCAAATCGTAGAAAAGGAACAGTTAACCTCAGCTAATGGGATAATTCAACAGGTGGGGTATGTAGTTAATTTAGCTGGACCGATAGTTGCAGGATTATTATATGGTTTTATTGGAATGAAATTTGTGGTAATATTAAACGCTGCTAGCTTCTTAATAGCTGCGATTATAGAACTGTTTTTAGATATTCCGAATTTAGAGAAAATAGAGAAGTTTAAGAATCCTCTTTTTGAATCTATTAAGGAAATGAAAAAAAGTTTTATATATTTAAAAGAAAGAAAGAAAGTTGTACTAGGAATTATACTTTCTTATGCGCTTACTAATATTTTTGTAGTACCAGTTTTAAGCGTTGTGTCTCCATATTTTATTAATGTAAAATTAAACATGCCTTCAAGTATCTATGGATATGTAGAAGCAATATTTGTTCTAGGGATGATAATAGGAGGTATGCTAATAACCTTCAGGCCTAAATTGTTTAAAATGAAGAAGATACATAAAACAATGTATCCAATGATAATAGCTATGGTGTCTATGGGAATTGCAGCAGGATTAAATACAGATAATAAACTAATAACTCTAGGCCTTTATTCCTTAGGAGGGCTTGGAATAATGTTATCATTATCTTTATCAAATATTATTTCGTTAACTTATATCCAGCAAGAGGTAAAAGAAGAGATGCTAGGAAAAGTCAGTGCTTTTTCTACTGCAGTTGCAACTGCAAGCGTTGCACCTGGACAAATAATATATGGCCAATTAATAGATATTAAGCTAAGTATTTCAAATATATTTATATTAACACTCATATTTAGTATTGGAGTGGTAAATTATATAAGATGTAACACTAATAAGGCAGAATAACATATCCGCATACTTTATCTCAGTTTATTGATAAAATGGCATAAAATGTATTCAAAAATAAAGTTTTTTTAAATATTTTGATTAAAATATTAAAAAAAGCATAAATATTCGTGTAATAAATGGTTGAAAAAGATAGTATTATATAAAAATCATGATATAATTATGGTTGTGAAATTTTAAAGGAGGTACATCTTATGAGTAATAAGTTATCAAAAGATGCATACGGTGGTGTAGCTGGTAAGAACTATGTTCCTTATGTTTCTAGCGGATCAAAATCTGGTGGAAACGTTGTAGTATTAATAATCGGTATTATTTTAGCTGCTTTATTTGCAGCATCAACAGCTTATTCAGGTATGAAATCAGGACTTACTGTTGCCGCTGGTATACCAGGGTCTATAATTGGTTCCGGATTTATAGCTGCGTTCGCTAAGAAAAAAGGCATACTTGCAAAGAACTTAGTGCAAGGTATGGCAAGTGGAGGAGAATCTGTTGCAAGTGGTGTAATATTCGTATTACCTGCAGTTCTTTTAATAGGTTCTAAGGTTACTTTCATAGAAGGCTTTGGCGTTGGAGCAGCTGGAGTTTTATTCGGACTTGGAATCGCTTCCCTTGTTTACAATTATTTAATAGTTGAAGAACATGGTAAATTAATGTATCCAGAATCAATGGCTATATCTGAAACACTAGTTGCTTCAGAAGGCGCTGGAGAATCAATGAAGTTCATGGGAATTGGTTTTGGAATAGGTGGTATTATAACTGTTATAACTAGTGCATTTTTGAATCTAGTAAATAACGTTATAAGCTATGTAAATGAAACTTTCTACAAGTGGAAACTTGAAGTTGAAGTTAACCCAATGTTATTAGGTATTGGATTCATAGTTGGAATGGAAGTTGCTGTAACAATGTTTGCAGGATCGATATTATCTAACTTTGGTATTATGCCTTTAATAGGTTACTTTGCAGGACTTGGAAAAGATGGAGCAACTGTATGGAATAACTCAGATGTTGCTATAAATGCTATGCAAGTTAAGCATATAGCAGGTAGCTATGTTAAATATATCGGAGCAGGTATGATGCTTTCTGGTGGTTTAATAGGAGCTATAAAGCTTATACCAACTATAATATCATCTATAAAAGAAACTCTTAATGCTAAATCTTCAAATAATGGCAAGAGCTCTTCTTTTGCAATAGTAGTATTACTTGCTGGTATAGTATTAGGTTTTGTAGCTGGATTCATAGCTTCTAATGGTAATGTAACAATGGCAATACTTGCAGCTATATTATCATTATTCTTATCCCTATTATTTGTTATAGTTTCTGGTCGTTTAACAGGTACTATAGGAACTTCAAATCTTCCTGTATCAGGTATGACTATAGCTTCTATAGTTATTGTTACATCATTATTTGTTGCAATGGGATGGAAAAATCCAGATAGTAATAAATCATTACTTTTATTTGGTACATTTATTGTAACTGCTATTTCTGTAGCAGGTGGTTACTCTCAATCACAAAAGGTTACTTTTGTAGTTGGTGGTGACAAAAATGAAATGGATAAGTACTTTGCAATAGCTGGAGTACTTGGTGTTGCAGTAGTTGTTGGTACTATATTATTACTTTCAAACCAACTTAAAATGACAGGTGATAATGTTCCATTTGCATTACCTCAAGCAAACTTAATGTCAACATTAACTGCTGGTATAATGTCTGGTAAGTTACCTTGGGTTATGATAATAGTTGGTGCTGTAATGGGAATTGTTTTATTCTTATTAAACCTTCCAATAATGGCAGTTGCAATAGGATTCTACTTACCAATATCTACAACTACTATAATATTAATCGGAGCATTAGTTCGTTTATTTGTAGAAAAAACTTCTAAGTCTGATAAAGAAAAAGAAGCTAAAGTTTCTAATGGTATTAGTTTATCATCAGGACTTGTTGCTGGAGCATCTATATTAGGACTTATAGGTATAATATTCCAAGTAACAGGACTTGTAACTGGAAATGGTCCAACTGGCTTCGCTGCTACTAATGGAATGGCATATGTAATACTAGTTGTTCTAGTAATAGCAACTATAATACCTATATTAAGAAGCAAGGTAAAAGATGCTGAATAATAATGAAGATGTTTTAAATATAATATATAAGATATCTGACAACTTAGAATATGAGGTAGATGAAGAAAATATTGTGACTGTACTTATGAAGCAAGATCATAAAGTCCAAAGGTTCTTTAGAAAACTTAAATTCAGGATTCCAGAGTATAAAAAAATCTCTTTAGATGAATATGGAAGTTGGATATTCTTACAGATAGATGGCAATAAAAATGTAAAAGATATAGGAGAAAGTCTAGAAGCAAAGTATGGTGATAAAGTTCATCCGCTTTATGAAAGACTACTATTGTTCTTAAATCATATAGAAGTTAATTGCCACTATATAGAAAAAGTAAATTACTAATACAAAAGAGCATTTTCCTATGTTAGGAAAATGCTCTTTTCATTAGTAATATTATTTTATGTAGCACTATTTATTTTTTTTATTGCCCATTCAACAGCTTCCCTACTGCTTCCGAATTCCTCATTTGTGCTGCTCACATATAAGTATCCCTCTTTATTATCTACAGCTTCAATGAACATTTCTTTTGTTCCAACAGTGATGCTTATCTCACCATTTGCCTCAAGAGTATCTATTAGCTTATCAGCCATTATCTTGTCTTTTTCCATTTGGTAACTCCTTTCCATAGTTATAAAGTTATAATTCTATAAAGCCTATAATTTATAACTTCTTTTTAATATTATGTGTAAGAAAATAAAGCTTAACCTAAAAAAGTTGGAGCTTTAAAACATTAGGGACATTTCACATATTGGATTAAAAGTATTATAATGGTAGCAGTATATAGGATATAAAAATAAGGAGAGTAACTATGAAAGCTAAGACTAATAAAAAATCAATTGCAATAATGGCCCTAGTTTTATCATTGCTTTTTGTTGGATGTTCAAAGATCGTTAATAAACCAGATGCAAATTCTAACGAGAGCAGTAAGAATAGTACTAGTACAACTTCAGAAGATTCTAATACAAGTAAAAATACAACAGAGAATAATAATAAATCAAAGGAGACATCTACACAAAAGGCACCAGTATCTTCTCAAGAAATACAAGATATAACTAAAAAGGTTAAAGATTATATTAATGGTGATCAAGGAAATAAGCCAGAATATCAAAAAATGCACTGGAGCAAGACTTTTTTAAATAAGGCTGATTTTGGAACTTTGTATAAGAGCTATTTAAATAATGGAGGCAAGAAGGGTGATGTAGAAAGTTTTGCAGCATATATAACATTAAATGCACCTATTCAAAGTGATTGGCAAGAGATGTTTAAAAAAGATTTATATGATACCTATGGAGAAAAAGTCGTTAGAATAGAGAAGTTACAAGGTGATGGTGACGTTTATCAAGCGTATATCATGAAAGATGGAAAAGAAGTGCCGTATGTTGCAGTGTATGCAAGGACTGGATACTTTCACGGATAAATATTAAATAAGAAGGAAAATGTAGTTACTTATTAGTGTACATTTTCCTTCTTATTTATCGTATTTATAAATCATACTCAAAAATATTTATTTCACTACTATTTTCATATAGTTTACGCACCCAGGTGCACCAGTGAAGGCCGTTTTCTGCATCTGAGATGGCCTTCTTAAGAGAGATATATCTTCCAAACCCTGTGGTGTTTGTAGTTAATAACTTACCACTGTAAAATTCTCTCAGATGTTCAATCCGTTCTGTGCAGTATTTGATTCTGCTTCTATACATATTCTCTCTTTCAGTAATAAGTTTATTGATTCCAGATGAATCTAAAACATGCATACAATATACCTTGAAGAAAAACTCATCTTTAGTAACTGGCGCATCAGTAGGAGATTTGAGCCATAGTTTTACAGCATTAAGTCCTTTTTCTGTAAGTGAATATATTTTTTTATCTGGCTTATCTGATTGTCTAATCAATGAAAAGGTTACGTAACCTTCTTGCTCAAGTTTCCCAAGCAGGGGATAGATTCTACTGTGAGTAGTGTGCCAGAAAATATTAGCACGGTTAGTTAAATCATATCCTGAAAGAGATTCGTTGACTAATAAGCCTAAAAGGCCATATGATAAGGTATTCATAAGATAATCCTCCTTTATATACACATTGACATATCAGTAAAAAATTAATATTATATATTATTATATGTACAAATTGACATATAGGCAATAGGTGTTTTTATTGGAGGAATTGAGAAGAATGATTCAAAAGAAAAATAAATCAAGTGGATCGATGTTATCAGGAATCTTTCTTGCAGCTTTTTTAGCGACTTTAGGCACGAGTGCAGTTAATATTGCACTTACAGCTTTTATGCAGGATTTTAATACAGATTTAAATACGGCCAAATGGACATTAACTGGTTTCATGTTAGCTATGGGTACAGTTGCTCCGCTTACGGGTTACTTAGGTCAAAAGTTTAGTAATAAAAAAGTTTATTTATATGCTATTATTGGATATACTTTTGCATCTGCCTTTTGTGCGTTTGCATGGGGGAGTACATCACTCATCGCTTTTAGAGTGTTACAAGGATGCTTTAGTGGACTTATTGCACCTACTGCAATGACTATAATTTATCAAAGTATCCCAAAGGAAAAGCAAGCTTTTGCTATAAGCTTATGGAGTTTGGCGGCATATCTTGCGCCAGCTTTTGGACCTACATTAAGTGGATGGCTAATTGAGACCTTTAGTTGGAGAGCTATATTTGTTATAAATATTCCTATAGGGATTATTTCTGCAATAATGATTAAATACTTTGTACCATACTATAAGTTAGATAAACCTAAAAGTTTTGATGCTATTGGTTTTGCGACAAGTATTTTCTCGAGTTTAATGCTATTAATAGCATTTAGTGAAAGTTCTACATGGGGATGGAGTTCCCCTAAAACAATAGTTCTTATGGTGGCTGGCGCTATAACTTTGGCTGTGTTTATATGGAGAGAGTTACACTATAAGTTTCCTATACTTAATATTAGGGTGTTTAAGTATACAAGATATACAATGAGTGTTATTGTAGGCTGTATAATAACAATAGCGCTTTATGCAGGGTCATTATTAACTCCATTATTCCTTCAAAACGTTCAACAACAAACAGCATTACAAGCAGGGCTAATTTTGCTGCCGGCTTCCTTGGCAATGGCATTAATAATGCCTTTAGTAGGTAAATTATACAATCGTGTTGGACCGCGTATGCTAATATTTATAGGAGTATCTTTGATTGGATTAGGTTCATGGGAAATGGCACATTTAACAATGAGTACACCTTCATCCTATATTGTATTTTGGATGATTGTAAGAAATATAGGAATATCATTATCCACAATGCCAGCAACAAACTCTGGTATGTCAGCAGTGCCGCGAGAGATGAGCGGGCATGCATCCTCTGTTAACAATTGGATAAGACAAGGATTTGCATCTTTATCCATGGGGGTATTTGCTTCATTGCTTACAGCAAGAACTGCTTTTCATGCGAAGAGTATGGCTATATTAAATCCAAGTGATAAACTGTTACCACTTAAGTCTTTTACCTTGGCAGTAAATGATATTTATAAAATATCTACAGTTATAATATTAGTAGCTATTCCTATAAGTTTCTACTTAAAAAAGGAAAGTAAGCATAAAGTTATTATTGAAGATATAGAAGAAAACGTAGCATAATATGACTTAAAAATAAGAGCTCTTACCGAGAAGATGGTAAGAGCTTTTGCTTTATAGAAATTTTAAGTTGCAAAATAAAAAAACACTTGTTAGATAACAAATGTTTTACTATTGACGAAGCAAAAATAAAGTGATACACTAGATTTAGCGCCACTTTAACAAGTTGAATATAACTCCCTAACTATATTATACAACTCGTAAAAAGCAATGTCAATATATTTTAAATAAATTTCTTAAATTATTTTTTAAGGGGGCAATATGATGAACAGAAATGATTTTGAATGGAATCTTGAAGATCAATGGCTACAAGCTGTACTTAGTGAGGCTCGCAAACAATTAAGAGAAAACAATGATTTTAAAGAGAAATTTAGAAAAGATGCTATTGAAACACAAAGGCAACTATGGCAGGATGTAGGTTCAATTTCAATTTCAAATGGATTAGAACAAGTTGTAGAATTTATGGAGTTCATTGGAACAATGAAAAGACAGAAGAGAACTCATGAATTTACAAAAAAGATTCAAGAGAAATATGAGAGAATGATTTTGTCGCCTTATTTCGGAAGAATCGACTTTGTTGAAAAAGGAGAAGAAAAAGCTGAAAAATATTATATTGGAGTTTCAAATCTTATTAACGATGACTATGATTTCCTAGTATACGATTGGAGAGCTCCTATTTCTAGTATGTTCTATGATTACGAAATCGGAAAAGCAAAATATGAATGCCCTGAAGGAACTGTAGAAGGCGAACTTACACTAAAGAGGCAGTATAAGATTAATAATGGTAAAATCGACTATATGTTTGATAGCAACATTACAATAGATGATGAGATACTTCAAGGGATGCTGAGTAAAAACACTGATAGCAAGATGAAAGCCATAGTAACAACAATTCAAAGAGAACAAAATAAAGTCATACGTAATGAAGAGTACAAAAATTTGATAGTTCAGGGGCCAGCAGGAAGCGGAAAAACATCTGTTGCACTTCATAGAATTGCCTATTTACTTTATAAACATAGAGATAAAATTACT
The DNA here is from genome assembly GCF_028728205.1 of Clostridium sp. 'White wine YQ'. Classification (NCBI taxonomy): domain Bacteria; kingdom Bacillati; phylum Bacillota; class Clostridia; order Eubacteriales; family Clostridiaceae; genus Clostridium; species Clostridium sp. 'White wine YQ'. The sequence continues at coordinate 372,423 of NZ_JAQYUU010000003.1, read as the reverse complement.
CCACAAAATATAATAATATTCTCACCAAATGAAATTTTTAATGACTATATATCTAATGTATTACCTGAGCTTGGAGAAGATAATATGTGCCAGACAACCTTTAAAGAATATATGCATAATGCCTTAGGAAATGACTTTAAGAAGGAAGATTACTGCGAAATGATGGAATATATCTTAGGGTCAAAGAAGGAAGCAGATTATGAAGAAAGGATCATCAACATAAAATATAAATCTTCAGTAGAATTTGTGGATACCTTAAAGCAATATGCAGACTATATTGATAAAATGGATAGAAATTTTAAAGATATCATTTTGGGTGATAGGTTAATAATTTCTTCGGAGGAAGTACAAGAATTATTTTTTAAAGATTATATTAAACTTCCACTTAAAAGGAGACTTCAAAAGATAAAAGAAAGAATTTTATTTTTAATAGAACCTTATGAGAAACAAAGAGTAGAAGAAGTGTCTAGTGAACTTAAAGACTCAGGTAACTATATAGATAAAATCGAGATTATGGAACGTAGTTTAGCTAGTGCAAAGAGTGAAATGAAGGGTTTATATGATGAAATAAATATGATGACAAGATTTGATTTAGTTGAAATTTATAAAGGCTTTTTTGAAAACCTAGATACACTCGCTAATAATTTAAATTCACAATATGATAAGAAGAAAATAAATGAGATTAAAAGATATTCTTTAGAAAATTTGAGAGCTGGAAAACTTAATTATGAAGATCAGACACCACTTTTATATTTAAAAGGTGTACTGGGAGATCTACCAAGAACCTCAGAAATCAAATATGTAATAATAGATGAGGCTCAAGACTACACTCCACTTCAATATGAAATTCTCTATCAGCTTTTTAATCATGCCAATATGACTATACTAGGGGATTTAAATCAGTCAATTAATCCATTTATGAATGTTGGAGATTATAATAATATTTCAAGAGTATTTCCTAAAGATAACACCTGTATAATAAACCTAACTAAGAGTTATAGATCAACCATGGAAATTACTAAGTTTGCAAGAAAGCTGCTTAATAAGGAAATTACTGATGAATGCGTAGAAAGAAACGGAGAAAAACCTTTAATTTTTGGTTTCACGAATGAAGAAAAGATAAGAGAAAAACTTCTTTATGATATAAAAGCATATAAGGATAAGGGATATAAATCCATTGGAATTATAGCAAGGACAGCAAAAGAAGCTGAAGAGGTATATAGTTTTTTAAAAGATAAGATAAATGTGAAGGTTATACTGAAAGATGATGATGAATATGTAAGTGATACGCTAGTAATACCAGCTTATCTTGCAAAAGGGTTAGAGTTTGATGTAGCACTTATTTATAATGCTGGTAATGAAAATTACAGCTCAGAGGAGGAAAGGCTGCTGTTTTATACGGCATGTACTAGAGCGCTTCATGTTTTATGCATTTACTACTCAGGTAAATGTACACCATTGCTAAATGAGTCATTTAAGATTGTTGCTGACTATAATTAATTAATTAATAAACAATGAAGAAGACACGGAGAAGTATAATAACTTTTCCGTGTCTATTAATAATGTAAACATTTGACAGTTATATCATTTATTGGTATATTATTAAATATAGTATATCAATAAATGATATACTAAAAATAGGAAGGTGAGTTTTATGCCGAGAAAAGATTCCATTGATATTGGTGAACTTACTGATTCAGCTTTTTATATTTTATCTTGTGTTATTGAGGAAAAGCATGGATATCTTATTATGAAAGCAATTGAAAAATTTACTGATAATCAAGTTGTTATAGGGCCAGCATCACTTTATACAACACTTAAAAAGCTATTAGCTGCAGAATTAGTAGAGTTAAGTTCAGATACAGATGAAAATAAAAAAGTATATAGAATAACAGATAAAGGACGAAAGATGCTCATAAATGAAATTGAGCGTAAAAAACAAATGATTAAATTCGCTGAAAATTTCTTAATTAGTAAGGAGGATAATCATGAAAAGTAAATATGTAATGATTGAGGGGCTTGCATTTAATGAAGAAGGAGATATGAAAAGATTAAGTGAATATGCAAGTCAAGGATGGATACTTGAAGGTATAGTAGGAGGATTTTTTTATAAGTTAAAAAAAGATAAACCTCAAAATATCGTATATAGTTTAGACTATCAAACGGAGGCAAATGAAGAATATTTTAATATATTTAAAGAAGCTGGATGGAATCATATTATTTCTGTAGGAAAACAAATGCATATTTTCTCAGCAGAAGAGGGGACCAAGCCAATTTATAGCGACAGAGAAACACAGATAGATAAATATGAAGATGTAAGACTTCGAACAGGAAAAGCATCACTTTATTCTTCTATAGCGGGAATATTATTAATAGGGTTATTAATTTTTTCTTTTATAGCTAGGTTACCTATATTTTTGCCTATTCTATGCTTGCTAGTTATTGATATAGTTATTTTTGTGTTCAACTTTATGCCTTATGTAGCATATAACTCTAGAATTAAGCAAATAGAAAAAGATGGTGGGGATAAAAGTGAGGCAATTAATAATAAAGGATTGTGGAAGTTATATATATTTATAGGTATTGCTTTTTTAGTACTAGGGATATTAGATCTTATTGATAAAAAATATCTTGGAGTACTTTCTGTAGCTGTAGGAGGTTTATATATTTATCTTAGTTTAAATCACTATAAGAAATATAAAAAATCTTAATAGGTATAAGTATGTTAAAGTTTATTTAAGCAAAGATTAAGGAGCGTATTAAACGCTCCTATTTATTAATTATAGATTTTTTTCGTAAGCTTCAACCATCTTTTTAACCATTTGTCCGCCTACTGAGCCAGCTTCTCTAGCAGTTAAATCTCCATTGTAACCTTCATTTAGAGTAACTCCTACTTCACTAGCAGATTCCATTTTGAATCTAGATAAACCTTCTTTTGCTTGTGGTACTAAAACTCTGTTACCTCTACTTGCCATAGTAAATTCCTCCTTTATAAGTTATTACTTAATAATTGTTTGCAATTATAGTTATATGTAATTTTAGAATTTCTACGCTATAAAAACAATGGGAAATTTGCTATGTATGTCCAGGTGAGGTTAGTTTTCACATTGAAATTATTAAAAAAAATAAGCCGACTCAGTGATAGACTGAAATCGACTTATATTTTTTATATTTATAATAGTAACTGTCCGCAAAAAACTTTATAAGTTTTTATTCATAAAGAACAATTTTTATAGAAGACAGTGTCTATATGCTAAGGAGTTATCGTTTTCCACCATAGGATCTATAGGTTCCATAAACTTCATTTGCATATTTATCAGCTTCTATTACACGTCCGTATGAATCTGTAGCACCTGGATACCAGTTAGGGCCTCCATTATAATGCAATAGACCGTTGTATACACTACCAAATTGTACAATATTTTCATTTAGAATAAGAGCACCCAAGTATACTTGATCTTGGTAACTACCGTGATTATAAGCATACCCATATTTTGCTTGGAACTTGGCTGCATAGGCATTTCGAGTGTTTGGTTCTACTTGCATTAATCCATCTCCAGAAGATGGGCTTCCACCTAAGCCTGCCCCAAAATAGCTTTCTTTTTTAATTACAGCACATAATAATAGAGCAAAATCTCCATCATTAGTATACTTTCTATCAGCATTAATAGCATATGTCCATATATCATTTGGAACTTCAGAAGGCTTGTTTACTGATGGTGTAGTTCCGCCATTAACAGCAATGATGTTCCACTTTTGAGCAGCAGTTCCGTTATCAGTGTAAATATCGACGTTAGTGTAATCAGCATTTCCAGCAGCATAAACATCGAGGGCCTTATTACTATTTACATTAATTAACTTGTAAGTGCCATCACTGTTTTGTATAATTCTCCATTGCTGAGCTCCAGTACTGTTGTCAGTATAAATATCAACATTGGTATAGTTTGCTGTCCCAGCAGCATAAACGTCAAGAGCTTTTCCGCTACCAACATTAATAAGTTTATAAGTTTGTCCAGAAACAACAGCAGCTGATGTTTTTAATGGGTGGGCTACAATAATTGATGTCGCTAGCATTGATGCAAATACCAAAGCTTTTGTTAAAGATAGTTTTTTACTCATTTTTAACACATCCTTATATATTTTTTAAAATATCAGGTATTTTGTATCGCATGGCGAGTATTATTTTTGAGATTTAGCCATAAAGAATTTTTGCAGAATATTTTTATATAAGGACAGTTACTGTTATAAAGACTTGGTTAACACATAAAGATTAAATTATAACTTTATACATACCTCCTTTTTAGATAAGGCTACAATGTTGTTTACATAATATTACTTATATACTAAATTATAACATAAGGAGAATCGATGTCAATTAGACTGATTGGTACATATTATATTTAGTTTTTATAATACATTAAAATATATTAGGCCCACACCTATAAATTGGTATGGGCCTTTAAGTTTACAATTCTTTTTTGAGTATTTTATAATTTTCTTTTATATCCTCATATTGCCTATTAGTGGGAATATGATTTGAGAATTTTACTTCATTGTAGTTATTGACTAATATATCGATCTCATTAGCTTTGTTTATTGAACGTTTAGTACTACGCCCAAGCTCTTCTGCAGTCATGAAGTTTTTATATAGTCCTTTATTTTTGGCTAAGACTTCAAACTTTAAAAATAAATATAATATTTTGCTTCTTATATCTTTGTCATATTTATATTTAACTCTTTTTCTAATTTTAGCTTCATATATATTTTCAGTTTCAATTTCAATGAAGTTATCCATAACCCTTTTAGATACCTTTTTTGTTTTATATAACTTATAAACTATAAATAAAATAAAAATAATTGTGGCAAGTTCAATAATTATTTTTATAATAGGCGGAAAGTGGGTTATCTGTTCTATTTGTACTAAAGTATTATCAGAAGTATTGTTATCAACTTTTACTTGCTCATGAACTTTATTAGATGTAATGACTTCTATTGCTTTAATTGCATAAGAAAATACGAAAGATAAAATATAAGCAAAAGCCAATATTATATAGCTTATGGGTAGCCATAAAAAATCAATTATTCTCTTCAAGGTTCCTAAAATTGGTAAGAATACTTTATCTATAGTAAGGAGTACTGATGTTATGGCAATAACTAAATTGCCATAGGCTGAGCTTTTCATTTTATAAGAAAATGCTCGACTTTCTCTTTGTAGTAATACAGAAACTATAATAAAAATAATATATAATCTAATATTCCTACCTGAATCTAGAAAGCCTAGAATAAATAAAATACCTATACTGTATTTAACTTTGCCTTCAATGTTAAAAAAATCATAGGTGGTTTCTTTGGTTTCATAAATTATATAGCATAAGAATGCAACTACAATTACGTTATACAAAAAGTTAGAATTCAAAAATAAAGAAATAGCTGTAGGTATAGCTATATTTACATATTTATTACTAATTTTTTCTTTGAAGAATCCAATACTAAAGGCGGAAACAAGAAGTATTATAAAAAGTTTGTAGTCATATCCTTGTCTGAATATTATTCTTATAATAAAACTCCAAACTATATCTATAAAAAGTGTAAGGCTAAGAGTATATAATATTTTTATCTTTCTAATTTGACTCATTAGCATTACCTCCAGTTAATATAATTTTTTCAATACCATTTACTTCAGGTAAAGAAGCATCTGGGGTTATATCAATTATTTTAATACACATTCCAGCATTCTTAAGTTTGTTAAGCATATAAATGCTCTCATCATCAAAGAAGCATGAGATTACAGTATAGACAGCATTCTTTCTAAAGTGCATTAAGTTGCTAGAAAGAAATGAAGCAAAATCTTCTCTAGGGGAGGCAGAGGACATCCTTCCGCAAAGTTCTAAGATTTCAGTAAAGGAATTTAAAAAAGGTTCTATCATATTTTTTAAATCTTTTCTAAAACCTAAAATATGTGCATTTGTCCAGAAACCAGTTGGGGTACCCATATTAATTGAACTATTAATTAATGAGACAGAAAGTTCAATACCACTTTCAATAACATCTGAGTTTGTTACACTAAAGTATGGTGCACCGCACTGGGTATTTAGAATTATAATAAGTTCTCTATCAGATGAATAATCGTATTCCTTAACCATTAGCTTATTAGCCTTTAAACTGGATGGCCAGTGAATATCCTTCATTCTATCCTCAACATTATATTCCCTAATGCCACGAGTAAAGATAGGGTCTTTATATATCCATCTTTTTATTATGTTATCACCTTGAATATTATTGCTAACTAGGTAAAAGGAATCTATACTTTTAATTGGTGGATATATGATAATTTCATTATAATCATCTATCTGCATGACTTCAGAACTAAAACCAAACAAGTCTCCCAAAGATAATTTCACAGTTTTTAAAAGATAAACCCCTCTTTTTTCTCCCTTAAGCTTAAAGGTACTTTTAATTCTCTCATGCCACTTTATAGATAAAAATAAGCTTACTTCATTTTTATTAAGTTCAGTAGTAAGATCACTTGGTATATCTTGCTGAAGATGAAGGAATGAAATAGGAAGCCATTTTTTATTTTCTATAGTTGTAGTTACAAAAATTTCTTCTCCTATTTGAACTTTATTATTTTTTATGGTTCTCTTGATTTTAAGATTTCTAAAGCCATTTCTACGTGTAAATTCTCCCAAAGCTAATAGAAGTATTATTAGAAAGGCAAATGCAAAATAACTTAACATAATGCACCTCTATATTTTTTCAAGTGGTGCATCAACAGTGCTTAGTATTTCTCTAATAATTTCTTCTGACTTTTCAGATTGTGAACCTATTTGGTTTTTTAGAACTAGTCTATGGCTAAGAATAGGTATAGCTAGCATTTTAACATCTTCGGGAATTACATAATCTCTTTGATTAATACTCGCATATGCTTGACAACCTTTCATTAAGTTTAAAGAAGCTCTTGGGGAGCAACCCAAAGAAACATTATTATTATTTCTAGTTTCACGAACAATAGTTAATATATAGTCTTTTAACTCTTTGCTTATGTGAACCTCTTTATAATGATCTTGAACATATTTAATCTCTTCCTTTGTTACTACAGCTGAAAGTTCATCCAAAGGATCATTAAACATAAATCTATCCATCATATTTTCTTCTTCAGAAAACTCAGGGTATCCCATTGAAAGTCTCATAAAAAATCTATCTAGTTGAGCTTCTGGTAATGGAAAAGTTCCAAATTGTTCTACAGGATTTTGAGTTGCCATTACAAAGAAAGGAGGTTCTAATTTTATAGTATTTCCTTCCACAGTAAGCTGTTTTTCTTCCATACATTCTAATAAGGCAGCTTGAGTTCTTGGAGTTGCTCTGTTTATTTCATCTGCAAGGACAAATTCGCTTAGAAGAGGACCTTTTCTAAATTCAAAGTCTCCTAATTTTTGATTGAAAAAATAAATTCCAGTTAAATCTGAAGGCAAAAGGTCAGGAGTAAATTGAATTCTTTTAAAGGTACAATCTAAAGTTTTAGCAATAGATTTGCTTAATTTTGTTTTACCTAAGCCAGGAACATCCTCCATTAGTACATGTCCATTACAAATAAAGGCACAAAGTACTTTGTCTATTATGTCTTCTTTACCGATAATAACTTTAGAGACATTTTGATAAACCTTGTCTCTAAATTCTTTAAACTTTACAACTTCCATTAAAAATTCCCCCAATAAATTAATTTTCTTAATTTTAATATTTTTTACATTATTTATCAATAGGGACAATTTTTATTTCTCTTTTTACTATACAATTAATTGAAAATATGATTACTAATAATCTAGTGTAGGAAATAAAAAAGTATATAGTAAACGGGTATAAAAAGAGAGTAAAGTATATTAATTATATGGTATAATTTTTATGATATTTTATAGGTGCCTTATGGATAGAGGGTGTCATTTGCCTTTTTGAATATGAATTTAATTAACATAAAATAAAAAGTTTTAAAAGAAAAGGAGTTACAATATATGATAATAAGAGAAGCTGAAATTAAGGATTTAGATGAACTTTTAGAGATATACAATTATGAAGTAAAGCATGGAGTAGCTACTTTGGATCTAGAGCCTAAAACCATGGAGGAATGGAAAGAGTGGTTTTATATGCATAATATAGACAATCATCCTTTATATGTTGCAGAGGTGGACAATTGTGTTGCAGGCTATGCATCCTTGTCATCATATCGTGAAAAGGAAGCATTTAAGACTACTGTAGAACTATCAATATATATCGGGGCAGATTATAGAAAAAAGGGAATTGCAGCTGCTCTCATGGAGTTTATTTTGAAGGAAGCTAAGAAAGATGAAAGGACACATACGGTAGTTTCTGTTATTACATCAGGAAATGAAGCTAGCCAAAAGCTGCACGAAAAATTTGGATTTGAGTTTTGTGGAACTATTAAAGAAGTGGGAATGAAGTTCGGAGAATATAGGGATATTGACAATTATAGGCTTGGTGTGTAGAGTTAAGCCAGCTATTATAAAGGTTATTTGCTATACAATTAGTTGAAGAATTTGAATGAAAATTTAAATAATTAAAGAATGAATTTAAAAAATCCTGTCTTCTTTGTGCAAAGAAAGTCAGGACTTTTTTATATTAAAAAGAATATTACTATGCAGTCATTAAAAAAGATCTATGATAGCACCAAAAGGTTAAAAGGATGACTTAGGGTTAGGGTTAATTTATGAAGAGTTGGATTTAATTTAAAAGGAGGAGATTAAGTGGAAAAATCAAATAAGGATATAAGTAGGTGGTCAATACTAATAGTAGTATTAATGTCCACATTTATGTCTGCTTTAGATGGTAGTATTGTGAATGTAGCACTACCTAAAATGGCTAAAGAACTAAATGTAACAACATCAAGTATTCAATTAGTAGCAACAAGTTATTTAATAGCCATAGCTGGAACGGTATTAATATTTGGAAGATTAGGAGATATGTTAGGAAAAGCAAAGATGTTTAAATTCGGATTAGGATTATTTGCTTTTGGATCGTTACTTTGTGGAATAACAAGATCATTTCCAGTACTTATTATAGCAAGAATAGTGCAGGCTATTGGAGCAGCAGGAACAATGGCAAATAATCAAGGGATCATTACGGAAGTATTTCCCGGGAATGAAAGAGGAAAAGCTCTTGGATTTTTAGGAACATCTGTTGCTTTGGGATCTTTAGTAGGACCTGGATTAGGTGGGATTATAGTGGGTACAGCAAGCTGGGAATTTATATTCTTAATAAATGTACCAATTGGAGTAATTGCACTGTTTTATGCATTTAAGTTATTACCCAATACTCATAAGATTGTACAAGGTAAGATAGATAGTGTGGGAGCTATTCTATTTATGCTTGCCATAGTTCCACTTTTTGGAGCACTAGATGAAGGATTAAGCCGTGGCTTTACAAACCCAATAATTTTAGTGAGCTTTGCAGTAGCAATTATTTCGTTTATAGTATTTATCTTTGTTGAGAAGAGAAAAGAAAATCCACTTTTACAGTTAAGTATATTTAGTAATAAGTTGTTTTCCTTAAGTATATTTTGTGGATTTATAACCTTTGTAGCGATATTCTGCAATAACATTATTTTACCTTTTTACCTTCAAGATGTAATGAGTTATACGCCAGAACATACAGGGTTAATACTTATGGTTTATCCTTTAATATTAGCAGTTGCAGCACCGGTGAGCGGACATCTATCAGATAAGATTGGATCAGAAAAATTGACTTTTATAGGATTGGTATTAATAAGCGTAGGATTATTACTAATGTCAACATTAAATGAAAAATCAACTTTGCTAATCATGGTTATATTTATTGGAGCAATGTCTATTGGTATGGGATTATTTCAATCACCTAATAATTCTCTTATAATGTCAACTGTACCCAAAAGTAAGCTTGGAATAGCAGGAAGTGTAAACGCACTTGTAAGAAATCTAGGTATGGTATGTGGAATAGCCTTAGCAACAACACTTTTATATAGTATGATGAGCTCTAAGATAGGATATCGTGTTACTGATTATGTAGCAGGAAGAAATGATGCATTTATATATGGAATGAGGATTGTATATATAGCTGCAGGAATAATAAGTCTTGTTGGAGCAATATTAACTTTTTATAGATTATCTAAAAAAGATAAAGATGCTGATGTTGGTATAAATTTAAATATGGAGGGGAAATAATTGAGTGCTCAAGTTGGTAACTGTCCAAGTCTAGAAACGACAAGACTACTTCTTAGAAAGTTGTCTATAACAGACGTAGATGAATTGTTTGAGGTCTTTTCGGATGAAGAAACTACTTACCACGTACCAAGAGAAAAACATGAGAACAAAAATGTAACATATAATCATTTGAAAAACTTGATTAAAGGAATGAATGAGGGGAGATCCTTAGTCTGGTCAGTTATTGATAAGGTTGATAATAGGATAATCGGAACAGTGAGTTGTTACTTTAAGCTAGATAAAGCTGCGTCTATTGGGTCAGTTATAAGCAGGCAATATTGGGGAAGGGGGATTGCATCAGAGGCATTAAATGAGGTCATTAAGTTCGGCTTTGATAGAATGGAATTTATTCGTATTGAAGGAAAATGTGAGGCAAGTAATATAGCATCTGAGAAAGTATTAAAAAAGTTAGGAATGACATATGAAGGAACATTAAGAAAAGAAGTGATTATTAAAGGGCAGCCAAGAGATGCAAAAGTATACTCAATATTAATAGAGGAATTTAGGACTTACTAAAAGGTAAGTCCTTATTTGCTTATATATGCAAGTTAATCTATTTTATAGCATCTTGATTTGTTAATGCAAAATATATATTTGTAAAACTATTTGGCAGTTTTATGGACAATGATTGCTACTATTTGAGTTATAATTCCGAAAGTACAAACTCCATACCAACCAAAGTGAGCATAGCTATAGGAACCTAGGAAAGAACCAAATGCGCCGCCAAGAAAAAAACTTACCATATAGATTGTATTAATTCTATTACGCATTTCTTCATTTAAAGAATGAACTCTTGTTTGATTGGAAACATTACATGATTGGACTCCTAAATCAAGAAAAATAACACCTAAAATTAAACCAAAAACCTTAAAGCCTAGTAAAAGAAATAGCAAGTAAGATAGTATAACTATGGAAATGCAGATACCTATAACAAATCTAGGCCCTTTTTTATCAGCTAGCCTACCAACTAAAGGAGCCGCCAAAGCACCACTGATTCCAACTAATCCAAATAAACCAGCTGCCTGAGGTCCCATGTTATAATGAGAACTTTCAAGTAGGAATGTAAGAGATGTCCAAAATGCACTAAAAGCTGCAAACATCATAGCTCCATTAATTGATGCTTCTCTTAAGGCGGATTCACTTTTAATCAATCTAGCCATAGATTTTAATAACTCAATATATTTAACATCAGAAACAGGGGTACATATAGGTATTAGTTTATTTAAAGCAATCATTAAAACAATCATCATAACTGCAGCAATAATGTATACTATTCTCCATCCATAATAACCACCTAAAATACCACTAAAGGTACGCGATACTAGAATACCAATTAACAAACCACTCATTATTGTTCCTATTATTTTCCCTCTTTCTTCTGGATTTGATAACTGGGCAGCTAAAGGGATAATAAGTTGAGGAATAATAGAAGTAAATCCAACTGCAAAGGATGAAATCATTAGCATTGTTATATTTTGAGAAAAAAACATACTAGAAAGAGATAGAACTGAAAATAAAAGCATTAATGTAATTAGTCCACGTCTTTCTTTTATATCTCCAAGGGGTAATATAAGAATCATTCCAACAGCGTAGCCTACTTGAGTTAACATTGCTGCGGAACCTACGCTGATTTCACTTACATTAAAGGTTTTAGCTATATCTGCTAGCAAGGGCTGGATATAATATAAATTTGCAACAGTAAGTCCACAAGATATAGACATAACCATAATTAATAAATTTGTTAATATAGGCTTAGTTTTTGAAGATTCATAATTGAGATTTTCCATATTCATTCACTCCTTTTTATATACTGAACGTACAGTTTATAAATATATAATATACTAAACGTTCAGTATTGTAAAGATGTATTTTGTTGAAAATGAAAAAATATATAGTATAATATACGTATAGTTTATTATGTGTATATTTTATTTAGTGATTATTACGGAGGGATTCATGATGGAAAAGAAATTAGGTCGACCAAGAAGCGAAAAAACAAAGTCGGACATTCTTAACGCAGCATATGATTTGTTAATTGAGACTGGTTTTGGGACAGTTACTGTGGAAAAGATTGCAGAAAGAGCAAAGGTAAGTAAAGCTACTATTTATAAATGGTGGCCTAATAAGGCAGCTGTTGTCATGGATGGTTTTTTAAATGCTACAAATGTAGAACTTCCGATACCAGATACTGGTTCAATTATAGAGGACATGTTTATTCAAGTAGATAATTTTGTAAAGTTTCTAACTACTAGAAAAGGAAATGTAATTACAGAAATAATAGCAGAAGGACAATATGATTCTAAATTAGCTGATATTTATCGTAATGCATATTTTATTCCAAGACGAGATATATCAAAACAGATATTAGAACGTGGTATTTTGAGGGGGGAAGTAAATAAAGGTTTAGATTTAGAAATATGTATTGATTTAATTTGGGGTCCTATATTCTATAGATTATTAGTAACAGGAGCAGAAATTGATGAAATTTTTATAAGAAAACTTATAGATTATGCATTTGAAGGAATTAAAATATAAGAGTCCATAATAATAAAAATAAAAATAAAATATTTTCACAAACATCATTGAAAAGACTATATAATCACAAATCCCAAATTTAGAACATACTATAATTCAGTAAGACTTTAAAAGGGAGAAATAAGATGTATAGTACTTATAGGGGATATCCAAACCCTTATTTCATAGTTCCACCAATGTATGACCCATACTATAGTAACTATCCAAGTCCTTATTTTTTTAATCCACCAGTATACGATATGAATTATCCAAAAGATCTCTATGCTGATGCAGCAGATTTTGATTCAAGATTCTTCTTCCCAGAACCAGTAATGGAAAGTAATCCAATTCAACTTAAGGATTATGGGCCACAACCATTTGTTGTTAATATTAATGATGTTACAAAGCAAAACAATACTTTTCGTACAGCATTATGGACAGGAGAACATCTACAAGTTACCTTAATGAGTATCGATGTTGGGGATGATATAGGTTTAGAAATTCATCCAGATGTTGATCAGTTTATCCGTCTTGAAGATGGTGAAGGGCTTGTTAAAATAGGAAAAGATAAAGATAGATTGGATTTTCAAGCAAAAGTCTATGATGAATTTGCAATTATGATTCCTGCAGGTACATGGCACAATGTTATCAATACTGGAAATAGGCCGTTAAAGGTATATTCTATCTATGCACCACCTCAACATCCACATGATACAGTTCATCAGACCAAAGCAGATGCGCAAGCAGCTGAATAAAGAAGTATAAAATAAATTTAAATAAATAATGCCTGATTAAGTGGTTAACTCCATTTAATCAGGCATTGTTTTTTACTATTTAATCTTTACTTTAACTTCTACAGACATTCCAGGAATTAATGTTTTGTCAGTTGAATCTAAAGTTATTTTAACTGGCACTCTTTGACTTACCTTAGTAAAGTTACCAGATGCATTTTCTGAACTAAATAAGCTGAAAACTGAAGAGGTTGCTAAAGCCTTTTCCTTAACTGTACCTGTAAAAGTAACACCAGGGAAAGAATCTATAGTCATATTAACCTTTTCGCTTGGGCTTATGTGCTCTAAGTCACCTTCTAAGATATTAGCAGTTACTTGAAGTTTACCTAAATCTACTACAGAAACAGCAGCTTGTCCTGCAGCAATCATATCACCTTCGTGTATGTTTAATTGAACAACAGTTCCATCAGCAGGAGCTTTTATTTCTGAATTACTGAAATTTAATTTAGCTAGGTCATAAGAAGCTTGCGCAGCACTAACTTGAGCTTCAACTATAGCAACATCTTTATCAGATGCACCAGCATTAGTTAGGTTTAGCTTACTTTTTGCTCCATCTAAACCAGCTTTTGCGGTACCAATTTGAGAATCAACTGTTTTAATTTGTCCCTTTAATTGGTTTATTTGATTTTCATATTGTAGTTTGCCTTGGAATAATTGTTCAACAGCTTGAGCCTTAACAGTATACTCTGCTTCTGTAAGTAAGCCTTTTGCTCTTGCAGTATCTAATTGATTAATAGCATAATTAGCATCATATTCTCCAGTAGAAGGATTCTTGAAACTACCCATTTGAGCTATTAAACTATTATATTGTGACTGAACGTCATCTAACGTACTTTGAAGGTTTGATTTTGTTGTATCAGCGCCACCTAGGGAAGCACTAGCTTGATCTACAAGGGCTTGAGCACCAGCAACTTCTTCAGCTCGAGCTCCACCTTCAACTTTTGCTAGTTGTGCTTTAGCTACATCTAAAGCTGCTTGAGATTGGTTTAATTGATATTGAAGTTGTTCTGTTTCTAAAGTGAATAATACTTGCCCTTTTTTTACTGTGTCACCTTCATGAATATTAATTTTTACAACTTTGCCTGGTATTTTTGAGCTGGCATTTAATATATCTCCAGTTATTTTTGCATCATCTGTGCTTACGTAACTCTTTTGATCTATATAATATTTAACTCCAAAACCACCTAAAGCAATTACTAATACCGCAACTATTGCAATTATTAATTTCCCCTTACCTTTTTTTGAAGTAGTTGTTTTTAATGACTTCTCCATATATATCCTCCTTAATATTGTAATTATTATTCCATATTTACTGGTTCAATTTCAGTTCTATTTTGATTTGATGTTTTTTTCTTTATAAAAAATGATATTATTACGCCTGCAATACATATTCCGGTTGCAACTATAAAGGTATCATTCATTGCTACTACTGTTGCAGATTTTGCAACCTGCCCGTATACTTGTAAAAATAATAAACTTTTCCCTTCGGAGGGATTCATTCCCTTTACTGTAGCAGCTCCTTGTAGCAATGCTTGAGCTTTTGCAAGTGTTGGAGAATTGGTGTTTATTGATTGCCCAAATATTACTGTATGGAAAGCTTGTCTGCTTTGTAGAATTGTGGTTAATATAGCTATACCAAGAGAGCCAGCAACTTGTCTAATAGTTGTATTTAATGCAGTAGCTCTTGCAGTTAGTTCCTGGGGAACTGAGTTCATACCTTCAGTCTGCATCGGCATCATAGCAAGTCCATTACCAAAACCTCTTACAGCCATTATTAATGTAACAGTACTATAGGGAGTATCTAAGGTTAATTTACTTAACATATAAGTACAACCAGATACGATGATAAGTCCAATTATAGTAAGCCATTTAGCGCCATAACGGTCAAAAAGTTTTCCGCTTATTGGCATCATTATTCCAGTAACTATTGCTTGGGGAAGCATCATCATTCCACTTTGCATCGCAGAATATCCTCTTAAGTTTTGCATATAAATAGGCATTAAGAATATTGCACCAAACATAGCGATAGTAGTTACAGTACTTATTATTAAACTTAGAGTGAATGGAAAATTTTTAGTTACTCTAAGATCTAATAATGGTTCAGAATGATTTAATTCTATAATGATAAAGGCTATTAAGGACACGAAAGATATGGTAAATAGTACAATTGTATAAGGAGATGTCCAACCTTTATCAGAAACCTTTGCTAGAGCTAGTAGCAACGTATATAAACAGGTCGCTGATGTAATAGCTCCACCAAAATCGAATCTTTTATTATAGTTTTTGGGAGAATTCCTTAAAAGAAGAACAGCTAGAGTAACACCAATAACCCCTACAGGAATATTAATAGTAAATATCAATCTCCAATTCATATATTGAACTATATATCCACTTAGTGTAGGTCCAATTGCTGGAGCAGCCATGGCAGCGATTCCCCAGACACCTAAGGCTAGTCCGCGCTTTTCAAGAGGTACTGTTTGAAGTAGCATGGTCATACCCACAGGCATAATCATACCTCCCCCAATTGCTTGCACAACTCTAGAAGCTACCATAGTATTTGTACTAGTAGCCAATCCACAAAGTGCAGAACCTATTGTAAAGACAATTAATGCAAAGATATAAATGTTTTTTCCACCAAATCTATCAGTTAAATAACCCGTAAGAGGGATTACGATACTCATAGTTAACATATAACCTGTGAGTACCCATTCAATTTGATTTTCGGCCGCACCAAAAATGGTCATCATCTTTGGAATAGCTACATTTACAATACTTGAATCAAGAATTGCCATAAAGGTTCCTACAACAATAACTGAAAGACATAACCACATGTAGCGTTCATCATGTTTATCCATATTACACTTCCTTTCTGAAAAATTTAAAACGTCTTAACTAACTATTTAGTTAACAAAAAATTAAAAAATAATAGCAAATATAAAATATATCTGCTAAATTTCCTTATTAACTTTTTTGTGAATAAAGTTTTTTCTTATTTCTTTATAGCTTTCTAAGAATTTCTTCTTGGCTTCTTTTTTATCAAAGTCATAAAAATCCATCCATCGATCGCCTAAAATAATAAATCCTGCTGCTGGTAAAAGCATATAGAAAAAAGAATTAATCATAACGCTCGTGGTATCTTCAACCTCTACTCCTTTGTCTTTTAAGTTTGATAACTTAAGATCTATAGAAGGAAGAAGAGAGCTAAATATTGTTACATCTTGGGACGTAGATTTAAGAGATTCTATCATAATAATTCTTAAGATATCTTTCTTTTCATACATAAAATCATACATTCCAGCGAATAACTTATCTATATCTTTATCATTATCTAAGTCAACATCTTTAAGTAAGCTGTTTTTTAAATTTTTTACATCCTCTTTATATTGCTTAATCAATTCTTCAAAAAGTTTTTCTTTGCTATTAAAATAGTAATAAAGCATTGCCTTATTTATATTTGCCCTAGCTGCAATTTCGTCTACTCTAGCGCCGTCAAAACCTTTTTCAGAAAAAACCTCGATAGCTGCATCTATTAGCTTCTGTTTTGTATCCTGAGCTTTGTTTTTATCCAAACTAACACGGCCTCTCATAAATAATACTAACTGTCCAGTTAGTATATCATACATAAAAAATAAATTCAATTTTGCGTATATGAACAAAATGTTTCTAAAACAAATAAAAATAAAAAAGCTTACTAAGTATATAGTAAGCTTTTAATAAGTTATAATTCGAATGTTGTATTGATTAAAGATTTATAGTAGTTTCCCCATTTAGCAGTAAAACATAAAATGCAGTAATCGGGATCTGTTACTCCAAGAGGATAATATACTTCACAGCCCTCAGACCAGAATCTCTCCTTTATCTTGGGATCTTCAAGTACTTCAATGGTTCCAACTAGCATTAAGCCTGTCCATTTTTCAAGATCTGTAAAGTAAACACACGCCTTTGGATCTTTTCTAAACTGTGCAACTCTTTTATTTGAAGTGTTTGTGCTAAACCAGATTTTGGTGAGCCCTTCAGTTTCTATTTTTATCATGGCCTTAATATTTGGAAAACCATCAGCACCATTTGACCCTACCATAGCTATATTGCTGCTATTCATTAATTCAATTGACTTTTTTATAATCTCTTCATTACTCAATTTGAGTTCCCCCTTTTATTTATTTTTGTTTTTGTTCTCTTCAAAGTTTAAAAGATTAAAATAAATTTTATTAAGATAAGCTTCAAAGTTAACTATATCTTGCTCTGTGAAGCCTTTATAAAATAGGTCTAACATGTCGTTAGAAACTTGCTCATAATCATCTTTAAGCCTTTCATTTTTATGGGTAAGCTTAACTATAGTCTTGCGACGATCATCTTCAGAAGGGATACGATTAAGATATCCTGAATTTTCAAGTCTTTCGAGCATTCTTGTAAGTGTTGACTTTTCTAGTGCAGTTTTTTTAGCTAATTCTTGAATTGATATCTCATCATTTTGCCATAACACAAATATAATTCTTCCTTGTGCTGAGTTTATTTCATAAAGATCATGCTTCTTAAGTTTCCCTGTAAAAATGCGACCTGATAGTTGATGTATTTTAGAAATTAAAAATCCACCTTGTCTTTTTGTATTCATAATATGCTCCTTGAAATTTAGTTGTATATACAATTAATTTATCCTTATTATAGTTTAGTATACAATTAATGTAAATGGTTTGCATAAAATATATGGTAGATTTTAGTTATTACCGCATGAGTAGTCTTAAAATCAAAAATACAACATATTATTTAGGAGAATATTATGTTTGCATATTTTATGAAAGGTATAAATCTATATGAGGAACATTAAAATCAAAGAGTATTTAAAAAGCAAAACTACAGGAAATATTATTATTGCATTAGCTTTAATTGTGCTAATTTATTTGAGCGTTTCGTTATATTTTGGTAAGCATTTCTTTTTTAATACAGTGATTAATGGAGTAGATGTTTCATTAAAGTCACATGAAGATGTAGGTGGTATATTTAAAAGTCATGTTGAGGGTTATAAGTTACAACTGAATGAAAGAAATGGAGTAACAGAAGAAATAATAGGACAAGATATAGATATGAAATATAATGAACAGAACAATATTTCTGAAGTATATGAAAAGCAAAAATCAATTAAATGGATAACAGCAATATTAAAAAAACAAAAGTATTATGTAGATGATTTATATTCTTACAATAAAACTAATTTAGGGAAAAAGATAAATGAATTAAGTTGCTTAAAGAAAGACATTATTGAGCCTAAAAATGTGAGTTTTAAATATTCAAATGGGTCATATGAAGTGATTGAAGAGGTATATGGTAATAAAGTACTTAAGGAAAACTTAAATAAAGCTATAGAAAATAGCATACTACAAGGAGACGCTGAATTGGATTTAAGCACCAGTAAATGCTATGAAAATCCAAAGTACACTTTAAAATCTGACAAGACTACTGAAACTAAAAATTTACTCGATAAATATGTAACAACAAAAATTACTTATAAATTTGGGAGTAAAGATGAAGTATTAGATGGAGATACAATAAGTAAGTGGTTAAATGTTGATGAGGATTTAGAAGTAGTAATAAGCGAAAAGGCAGTTAAAGAATATTTACAAGAGTTAAGCAGTAAATATGATACAGTAGGTATAACAAGAAAGTTTAAATCATCTATAGGTAAAATAGTAGAAGTTAAAGGTGGCTTTTATGGATGGAAGCTTAATAGTATAGCAGAAGCAAAGGCGTTACTGGAAAATATAAAGATTGGAGAAGTAGCGGAAAAAGAGCCTATATATACTCAAAAAGCTTTATATAGGGATGAGGATGATATAGGAAAAACTTATGTAGAAATTGATATAACAAGACAACATTTATGGTTTTATAAAAATGGAAAGCTAATAACTCAAGGGGATGTAGTAACAGGAAACCCTAATAGAGGAAATTCCACGAAGCTTGGGACATATATGCTTAATTATAAACAAAAAGGATCTACTTTAAGAGGTGAAAATTATGAAGCGGATGTAACATATTGGATGCCTTTTAATGGGAATATAGGAATACATGATGCAAGTTGGCGATATTCTTTTGGAGGAGAGATATATAAGAATGATGGAACTCATGGTTGTGTAAATGCTCCATTATATTTAGCGAAAACAATTTTTGAGAATATTGAAGAAGGAACGCCTGTTATTTGCTATGAAGAATAGAGAGAGAAGGTATAATATGGATTTGCGTTTTGCATTTAATGAGGATGCAGAGAATTATGATAAGATGAGACCAACATACTGTAGAGAATTATTTAATGATATTATTGAGTATTCGGAGCTTACAAAAGATAAAAAGGTGATAGAAATTGGAATAGGAACTGGACAAGCAACCCCACCTTTTCTTCTGACTGGATGTACAGTGACGGCAGTTGAATTAGGAGAAAATCTTGCAGAGTACTCTAAGGAAAAGTTTAAGGAATATAAGAATCTTGAAGTATGTAATGTTTCTTTTGAGGATTTTAAATGTGAAGATAATAGCATTGATTTAATTTATTCCGCAACAGCATTTCATTGGATCCCTGAGGATATAGGTTATCCTAAGGTCCATAGATTATTAAAGAATAATGGAGTTATAGCTCTTTTTTGGAATAAACCATTTGCAGCCAAAGAGGATTATTTCCTTCATGAAAAAATTCAAGGTATATATCAAAAATACAGACCAGCAAACATGAAAACAGTAGAACCAGCTAGTGAGCGATATAAAAGGATATCAGAAACTATAAAGTCCTATGGATTTAAAGATGTAGAAATGAAGTTATATAATGGGATGCGTAGATTTTCTGCAAGCGAGTATATTTCTTTACTAAATACCTATTCAGATCATAGGGCTATGCCAGAACATACAAAGCAATTATTTGAAAGCGAGATTGAACGAGCTATTAATGAGAATGGAAATGTTTTTCACATTCAGGATACTATAGAGCTATATTTGGCAAGGAAATAATTAATGATATAAAAGAGAAAAATGGTCAGGGGATTTAAAGTTCTCCTGACCATTTTATTTATATTTTAAAATCTTCCCTAACTAGTTGCATGAACAATGACATAGCTGGGCTAATCCATTTATTCTTATGATAAGAGTAAATAGCAGTGATTTTAGTATCAGAGCATCCTATGGTAAGTTCTTTTAATTTATTATTCTCAAGTTCTTCTTCAACTACGAATCGAGGCAAATAAGATATTCCTAAATTACTAGCAACAGATTTTTTTATTGTCTCGATACTCCATAATTCTATAGTATTATCTAGAGATATATTATTCTCACGAAAATACCTCTCAAGTATCCTTCTATAAATACAATTGGCTTCATTTATAACAAGGCTTGTACTTATTTTTTGGTTTGGTATGCAAAAATCAATTTGATTATCTTCAAATAAAGGGGAACAAACTAAAGCCAGAGTATAATCGGTAAGGGCAACAGAAGTTAAGCTATCTTGTTGAGTTCCAACATCATACAACAAACCAATATCAATCTCACCTTTTAATAACATATCGTTTATAACAAAACAATTTTCAGAAATAATAGATAGCTTTACATTAGGAGCTTTCTGTTTAAATAATTTAAGTACATTTTGCAATTTATATGACATTAATGATTCAGCAATTGCTATTTTTAAATCCCCTTTAATATCATTATGCTTTCCAATACTCTCAATTTTCTTTATAGTATCAAGTAATTCATTTGTATAAGGAATCAGATCTTTTCCCAGAGGTGTTAATACCATATTGCGGCCTATTTTTTCGAAAAGTTTAATTGAAAGTTCTTGTTCAAGCTGCTGAATTTGTGAAGTGACAGTAGACTGTGTGTATCCTATTTTTTCTGCCGCCTTTGAGAAACTACCTTCTTCTATAATGCTCTTAAATGTTTTAAAATGCCTAATATCCAATTAACGCACCCCCATAATATATCCATAATATATTTGTAAAAATGAATTGTCAATTCGAAAATATCAATTTTACAAATATATAAGCCTTTGATAGTATGAATTTACGGAAAGTTTGGCAATAGAGTAAGCCATTATAGATACTTTTCAATCACATATACTTAGGGGGATTATTATGAATTATATAGCATTTTTATCATTTACACTTCTAACGGCATTTACACCAGGACCGAATAATATTTTGGCTATGTCAAATACCAGCAAGCATGGTTTGAAAAAAAGTCAGGGGTTGATTCGAGGAATATTTGCAGGATTCTTTTCAGTTATGATATTATGTAGCTTCTTTAGCATAGTGCTTGTTAATATTATTCCTAAAATTAGACCTGTAATGACTTATATAGGAGTTGTATATATTTTATGGCTTGCATATCACGTTATAAAAAGTAAACATCAAGAAAAGGTAGATGGTAAAGAAAAAGTGGATAACTTTATCACAGGTTTTATTCTTCAATTTGTGAATGTAAAAATTATATTATATGGAATAACAGCAATTTCTACTTTTATTACGCCGTACTATAATTCCATGTTTTCAATAGGAGCATTTACTATACTAATTACTATTTTCGGATGTACAGGGGTTTTTACATGGGCTATTTTTGGAGCTGTATTTCAGAAGTTTTTTGAAAAATATAATGCAATTGTTAATACAATAATGGCATTACTTTTAGTATATAGTGCAATTACCTTAGTTATATAAAACTTCCTATGCTATAATACAATTTATGAGTGGAAGGGAGTGATTACTTGAAGTTAGTTGAATTGAAATCAATATTATTTAAGTCTGCTTCTAATGTTATGAAAAGAGAAGGAGAAAACGCCCTAGATAAGGGATTAATTACTTATTTTAAAAGTAAAAAGATAGATAATATATATCATATTTACGGTAGAGTTAGAGATAAAAATAAACCTAGAGAATATGATGTTCATATTAAAATCAATCTGCAGAAAAAAAGATTAGATGGAGTAGAATGCTCTTGTGATGAATTCAAAGAATTTGCTTCAAGTGGATACACCTTTATGTGTAGTCATATAACTGCCACAAGTTATAAATTTTTAAATTTGCTTTTAGTGAATAAAAAAGAAGGAAGTCAAAATGCAAAAAGTATAGCAGTAGAAGAAACTAAAAAATCAGACAATATAAGCACTGCAAGGCTTATTAGGATAGTAGATAAAGATTCTATATACTATCAGGGGCAAAAATCATTAAGCAGCGAGAAAATTAAACTTAAACCTAATGAATTAAGAGGGTTCCTAGAAGGAATAGAAAATAAAAAAATTAAATTTAAGTATGATTATATAGAATTTTTAGTTCCAATTTTTTATAGAGATTTACCTATAACCTTTAACTTAAAAGAGGATAATAATCGTATTGTACTAACAACTCACAAGCAACTTCCAATTTCACTGAATACAAACAATGATGTCTATTATTTTAAGAATGAGATTTACTTACCATCTAAAAATCAAATTGAAAATTACCCTAATATACATGAAAAACTAAGTTTACATGGAAAGATAACTTATAAAAAAGATATAGATAGCTATAATAAGCTGATTTCCATACTAAGTAGAATTACAAAGGAAATTAATATTTCAGAAGTCTTAAGAAATTATGCAACGAATATAGCTAGTCCGGAATTTAATGTTTATCTAGAAGATAATAAAATATACTGTGATGTATTTTTAATTTATGGTAACAAAAAAATAAATATATTAAATGAAAGTAAGAATGAGGATTCTTTTATAAGAGATTATAACAAAGAACAGAAACTCTTAATGAAAATCGAGAAAAATAGTTTTATAAAGCATAATAATAGATTTATGTTTATTGGAGGAGATGAAGAACTATTTAGTATATTAAGAAGAAAAGAAAATAGCATTCATTCATTAGGAAAAGTAGTATTAGGAAATGGACTTAAGGACATGAAAATATATAATTCAACTTCTATTAAGTCAGATTTATATGAAACTGATGGATATTATGATTTTTCTTATAGTATAGGGGATATAGGAAAAGATGAATTATATAATGTTTTTGAAGCCTATAGAGGAAAACTTAAGTTTTATAAAACAAAAAGCAATGAGTTTTTAGATTTTGAAGATGAGGGAATAAAACACTTTTTTAATCTTTTCGAAATATTAGATATAAGTGAGAATATTGGAGATGGAAATGTAAAGATAGAGAAAAGCAAAGCATTATATTTATATGGAAATATAAAAAGCAATGGATTAGGAGACATCAAAGAATCGATAGAGTTAAATGAAATAGGAAATAAGTTAATTAATTTTAATAAGTTAGATATAAAGGTGCCAGATAGTTTTATTGGAACGCTTAGAGAATATCAAGTTAAGGGTTTTAAATGGCTTAAAATGTTGAGTGAAATAGGGTTTGGGGGAATACTTGCAGATGAAATGGGACTTGGTAAAACAGTTCAAACTATAGCGTTCATGTTATCTGAAAGAGGAAAAAGGACTTTAATTATATGCCCAACATCATTACTTTATAATTGGAAAGATGAGCTTGATAAGTTTGCTCCAAGTTTAAAGGTGCTAATATTACATGGAGCAGAAAGACTTGAAAGAATAGAAGGAATAAATGAATATGATGTAATATTAACAACCTATGGAGTTTTAAAAAGAGACATAGGTTATTATAAAGATATCACTTTTGATTATTGCGTCATAGATGAAGGACAAAATATAAAGAATTCTTTAACTCAAAATACTGTGGCTATAAAAAAAATAAATGCTAAAACAAAGTTTGCATTAACAGGAACACCTATTGAAAATAATTTAACCGAGCTTTGGTCTATATTTGATTTTACATCGCCAGGCTACCTGTACACTAAAGAAAAATTTGAAAAAAAGTTTGTTCAAGGTGGAGATGAAAATCTAGAGTGGCTTAAGTTGCTAATCAAGCCATTTATATTAAGAAGGACTAAAAAAGAGGTGGTTAGTGAGCTACCAGATAAGATAGAAAAGAAGTTTTTAGTTGAAATGACAGCTCCTCAAAAATCTATATACGGCAATTACATAAAAACAATAAAATCAAAAATAAAAAATGGTAGTGATGATAGGTTTCATATACTTTCATACTTAACTAAACTAAGACAAATATGCTTAGATCCATCTCTTGTATCAGAGGATTACTGTGGGGGGAGTGGAAAGTTTGATATTGCAATGAATATACTTAAAGAGCACAGTGCTTCAGGTGGAAAAGTTCTTCTGTTTTCGCAGTTTACTTCTGCATTAGATAAAATTCAGGAGAAACTAAACAAAGAAAAAATAGAATATCTTCGTCTAGATGGAAAAACAAAGCCCAAGGATAGGATAAGAATGGTGCAAGACTTTAATATAAATGAAGATAAGAATGTGTTTTTAATTTCATTGAAAGCTGGAGGGACTGGTTTGAATTTAACTGCTGCAAACTTAGTTATACACCTAGACCCATGGTGGAATCCTGCAGTTCAAGATCAAGCTACGGATAGAGCTCACAGAATAGGTCAAACGCATACAGTAGAGGTAATTAAACTAGTAGCAAAAGGAACTATAGAAGAAAAAATAATGAATCTTCAGGAAGATAAAAAAGAACTTATTAATAGCATTATTACTGGTGAACTTCAAAATAGTAGTTTGATTGAAACTTTATCTATAGAAGATTTAATAAATTTGTTTGATAGAGATTAATTTTAATATTTGATATGAACCCTTGATTGAATATCAAGGGTTTTTTGGATTAACATATTACTAAAACCATATATTTAATCAGAAATTTTTGGTAAAATAAAATAAGATTACCAATAGGATTATATAAATACTACTAAAGGAGAATGTTTTATGGGATTACTTGATCTTTTTACGAATCAATTTATTGAAGTCATTGAGTGGACTGATGATAGTAGTGATATGATGGTTTATCGCTTTCCTGTTGCCAACAATGAAATAAAGATGGGGGCACAGCTTACGGTAAGAGAATCTCAAGTAGCTATTTTTGTAAATGAAGGTAAAGTAGCAGATGTATTTGCACCAGGAAGATACACACTTACGACTCAAAACTTGCCTGTACTTACTTTGTTAAAATCTTGGAGATACGGGTTTGATTCACCTTTTAAGGCAGAAGTTTATTTTGTTAATACAAAGCAATTTATTGATCAAAAGTGGGGGACAACGAATCCTGTAATTGTTAGAGATTCTGAATTCGGAGTGGTTAGAATAAGAGCGTTTGGGGCATTTACATTTAGAGTGAGTGACGCTTTGACCTTTCTTAAGGAAATATTCGGGACAAATGGAGTTTTTGAAACAGATAGTATAATAGGACAATTGAGGCGTTCTATTGTTTCAGGTTTTTCAGATATTTTAGGAGAAGCTAAAATATCAATCTTAGACATTTCATCTAGCTTTGACGAGTTAGGAAAAATAACGCTTGAAAAGTTGCAGACTTCATTCAATACTATGGGACTTCAGCTGAGTTCTTTTTATGTTGAAAACATATCAGTTCCAGAAGATGTGGAAAAGGCAATAGATAAGAAGTCAAGTATGGGAATTTACGGTGACTTAAATAAATATACTAAATTTCAGACAGCTGAGGCAATTAAAGATGCTGCTCAGAATCCAGGTCAAGGAGGTATAAATATGGGAATGGGATTAGGTGCTGGGGCGGCCTTTGGTGCAATTATGACCGAATCATTAAAAAGAGAACCCGAAGAAATAAATGCTACACAATTAAATGTTAGTGGAATGCAATGTCCTTCTTGTGGGCATAAGATTCCAACTGATTCAAAGTTCTGTACAGAATGTGGAAAGTCTATAATGCCTCCCAAAGCTAAATGTTTGAAATGTAACGCAGAAATAGAAGAAAGTATGAAGTTTTGTCCAATATGTGGTACTCCGCAGAATAGAGAAACAGTATGTGGTAAGTGCGGCAAAAAGGTACCCTTAGGAGTTAAATTTTGTTCTGAATGTGGAGAAAAGATTAATTAGGAGGAAACGATATGGAAAATAACTCACGTCAAAATATTAGTGAAGTTCATAATTATGTTTGTCAAGGATGCGGAGCAAACATGAAATTTGATCCAGAATCGCAAACATTAAAATGTGAATATTGTAATAATAGTCAAGAGGTATTACCTCAAGATAAGCACATTAGAGAATATGATTTTAAAACAGCAGAGGATCTGTCATCAAAAGATTGGGGGAGTGAAACCAAAGTAGTTCAATGTACAAGCTGTGGCAGTGAAGTTGTATTTAATAGTCTAGAAGTTGCAACTAAATGTTCTTTTTGTGGTTCAGCATATACGGTTAAAAATGAAGGAACTATAGGAATAGCTCCTGAGTCACTAATTCCTTTTAAGATTTCAGATAAAAAGGCAAATGAAATGTTTTCTGAGTGGATAAAGAAAAGACCATACGCGCCTGAAGCCTTAAGAACCAGCTATAAGAATGATAAGATGAATGGAATATATATTCCTTTTTGGACATATGACGTTGATACTATTTCAGATTACTCCATTGAAGTAGGCAATAATCATCATATTACTGAGAATTATGTGGTTGAGGGTAATACTAAAAAAAGAACAGTAAAAAAGATGATATGGAAAACTAACAATGGCAAATATTCTAAGTATTATGATGATATCCTAATAAACGCATCTAAACAAATAGATGAGAAGCTCATGAAGGAGCTAGAACCCTTCCATTTGGAAGAGCTTGTTGCATATGACCCTAAATTTCTTTCAGGTTTTGCAGCTGAGAAGTATAGCATTGGACTAAAAGAAGGATGGGAAAATGCAAAAAGAGGGGTTGATGAAGATATAATGTCGTACATAAAAGAGAATAATAAAGGCGAAAAGATAGGAAATATTAATATATCAACAAGCTATAATGATATAAAGTTTAAGCATATTCTAGTTCCAGTTTGGATTTCTTCATATACATATAAAAATAAGGTGTATAGGTATATTATAAATGGACAGACTGGAGAGGTACAAGGAGATGCGCCTACAAGCTTAATAAAGCTCCTTTTGGGAATGGCTTGCCTTATAGCAATCGGATATTTCATTTTAAGACATTATAAGTAAAATAGTTCATTTAATATAAAAACAGGTTATTTATTAGCCTGTTTTTATATTTATATGAGATATCTATATTAGTAGGTAGATTATCAATTTAATTCATAAACTCTTAGCATATTTTTAATTCTTCTAATTAATTCTAGACGAACATGTTCAGGCTCTAAACATTCACATTTATCTCCCATTCGAAGCAACATGTTATACCAATAATCATCTTCAATAAATTTCAAGTAAACAGTAAATTTATTATCTCCAGAAGGTTTAACATTTTCTTCACCAGCAAAGTCTTTCATTAAATTTACTAGTGATTTGTCTATGAGAAGTTTTATGGTTATGTACATTTTCTCTACATCTTTTGAAACCTCTAAAGGTCTATAATCAAATTCCCTCGGTATAAAAGTTTCCTCAAGAACTTCTAGGGAGGAAACACGAGATAACCTAAAAATACGGAAATCTTCTCTAGTAGTGCAGTAACATTGTAAGTACCAGTTTGAATTTTTTAAGATTAATCTATAAGGCTCAACTTTCCGCTTACTTTTTTCCCCTTCTTGGTCTGAATATTCAAAAGATACAAGCCTATTTTCATTAAGAGCAGTTTTAACTTCCTCAACATTAAGGGTTACTTTTTTATTTCCGAACCATGGGGAATGATCAATACTAATTTGATTTGATTTTAATTCAATATCACTAATTTGTTCTTCTGGAATTAATCCCTTTACTTTTGCAATTGTATTAAGGATATCTTCACTTTTAATAGAGGAGTGAATGTTTCCAAGTCCAATTAGCAATGCCTGAATATCTGAAATAGTAAAGAGCTTTTTTTCTATTTTATATTGTTCCATAATCCCTATACCACCATTAACTCCAGGATAAGTGACAATTGGGATACCAGCAATATTTATTGTTTCAATATCTCTATATATTGTTCTTGGAGTAACTTCAAACATTTCTGCTAGCTTTGTGGCACTAATTTTTTTGCGTTCAAGTAGAATCATAACAATGGATATTAATCTGTCTATTTTCAATTACATCACCCTAAAATAATTTTTTTTAATTATAGCACATAACCATGACATATAGTTGTCATGGTTTCATGTGTTAGTATAAATGGGTAGAAAATTTATATACAAAAGGAGAATGAAAATGGATTTTTTAAAGGAATTTAATAGACTGATGGAAGAAAGTAAAAATATTGCGCTAGCAACTTCAAAAGACAATTTACCTAATGTTAGAATTTTATCATATAGCTATGATGCTCAAAATCAAGGAGTCATTTATTTTCTAACTTTCAAAGGAACTCAAAAAACTATTGAATTAGAGAAAAATAAAAAGGTTTCATTTACTACAATTCCAGATGGGACAAGTGAGGTAATAAGGGTTGCAGATGCCACTGTAAATAAGTGTGAGGGAGACGTTGATAAAATAAAGTCCATAATTATAAAAAAATTCCCTGAGCAAGAAGGACTAATCTCAAGTTCAGGACATATTCTAGATTTTTATGAAATTAAATTTAATGAGGCCAATGTTATATTAGGACCAAATAAAACTGGTAAAGTAACATTATAATATTTTAATAATAAGGGTTTTAAGTTCAATTAATAAGAAACTCAGCTTTCTCATTTTAATTTATCTAAGTGAAAGCTGAGTTAATTGTTATGTATTAAATTATAGGGTATAATTTATACTTAAAGTTAAGGATTATAAATAAGGAAGGAATATAAGGAATGAATTCGAAAAAGAGAAGTATAGTAATAGCATTAATGGTAGCAATGTTTTTAGGTGCAGTAGAAGGAACAGTTGTCACCACAGCTATTCCAACTATAGTAAAAGACTTACAGGGATTTGAAATTATTAGTTTAGTTTTTTCAGTATATTTATTAACATCTGCAATTTCTACACCGATATACGGTAAGTTATCAGATCTATATGGAAGAAAAAATATGCTTACAATTGGAATAATAATATTTTTAGTTGGAAGTTCATTGTGTGGGTTATCACAGAGCATGTATATGCTAATAGCATTTCGTGCAATTCAAGGGTTAGGAGCAGGAGCGATATTTACTGTAACATATACAATAGTAGGAGATGTATTTACATTAGAAGAAAGGCCAAAGGTTCAAGGAAGCATAGGAACAGTATGGGGGATTGCGAGTCTATTAGGTCCTTTCCTAGGAGGGGTATTAATAGATACTTTATCTTGGCACTGGATATTCTTTATAAACCTGCCGTTTGGTATATTATCAATAATACTTCTTCAAAGGAACTTAAAAGAAAACTTTGAAAAGAAAAAGCATGATATAGATTTTGCTGGAATTATTACATTATCATTAGCTATGGTTATATTTTTAAATATCTTCTTATCAGGTGAAAAAATAAACGTTAATTATAACGTGTTTATCATTATATCTATGATATTGACAGTTGTTCTTTTAGTGATTTTTTATAGGGTTGAAAGAAAAGCAAAGGAACCAATTATTCCTTTTGATATATTTACAAAAACTACTACATTAGTGAATTTAATAAGTTTTCTAGCTTCAGCAGTACTTATAGGAGCAAATGTTTATATGCCTATTTATATTCAAAATATATTAGGATTTGATGCTAAAATATCAGGTTTGGCACTTGCACCAATGTCAGTATCTTGGCTTATAGCTTCAGTAGTACTAGGAAAATTAATAATAAAATATGGAGCAAAAGTAGTAATATTTATATCTAATGTAATATTATTAATTAGTACTATATTACTACCTACTCTAGGCATTAATTCATCATTATTATTGGTAATAATATATGCAACTATAATGGGTTTTGGTTTCGGTGGAGCATTTACTATACTTACCATCGTTATACAAGAATCAGTGGAATATAATAAAAGAGGTGCTGCGACAGCTGCAAATTCATTGCTTAGAACAATAGGACAAACAATAGGTGTAAGTGTATTTGGAAGCATATTTAACTTGTACATAGTTAAATATTTTACTAATCGTGGAATAAGCGGGGTGGACCCTAGTAACCTTTATAAGTTAGTTTCTACTAATGGTGCAGTAACTATGGAGCAAGTAAAGCTTTCTTTAAGTAGTTCATTACATGTTTTATTTATTATATTTATAGCAATAAGTGTGGTGTCATTAGCTTTAACAGCTATAATACCTAAAGAAGTTAAAGAAATATAAGAATATTATATTACTTTCTATTTAGTTACTATGTTACAGAAAAGTGCTTACTTTCTTTATACTAGTTATTATATTTATAATAAAGATAGATAGTATTTATATTATATGAGGTGAATAAAATGAAGGTATTACTTATTAATGGAAGTCCAAAAGCTAAAGGCTGTACTTATACTGCGTTAAGTGAAGTGGCGAAGGAACTAGAAAAAGAAAATATAGAAACAGAAATTTTCCATGTTGGAGGTCAACCTATACGTGGCTGTATGGCATGTGGCGGATGTCGTAGAAATGGTGATGGGAAATGTGTGTTTAATGATGACACTGTAAATATTGCGTTAGAGAAGATTAAGGAAGCCGATGGACTTATATTTGGATCCCCTGTTCATTATGCAGCTCCGTCAGGATTAATTACATCTTTCTTAGATAGAGTGTTTTATGCAGGAAATTGCTTTGAAAATAAGCCCGGAGCTGCGATTGTAAGTTGTCGCCGTGGAGGATCAACTGCAGCTTTTGATCAATTAAATAAATATTTTACTATATCTAATATGCCTGTGGTATCTTCTCAGTATTGGAATATGGTTCATGGAAATACACCAGAGGAAGTGGTTCAAGATTTAGAAGGTATGCAGACAATGAGAACATTAGGTAGAAATATGGCTTGGATCTTAAAGTGTATACAAGCAGGAAAAGAAAATGGAGTTAAGTTACCAGAAAGAGAACCAAGACAAGGTACTAATTTCATACGTTAATATAGCAAGCAATCAGCATAATTCAATATTATACTGATTGCTTTTTTATAATTACTCGTTCATAAATTCACATACTGTTTGAGCCATATATTCATCACTTTGTTTCATGCCATCTTTTGCCCATTCAATTAATACATTGTATAGTCCACCTACTAAAAGTGCAATCCAAAGTTTCTGTTTTTCAGGAGGATAAGATCTATTACATGAAATATCTTGAGATAGAACATAAAAAGATTCTATACATTTTTCAAGGAGCATATTAGATAAATTTGACTTAATCAAGTTAGAAATCAACTTATCATGTTTTCTAAAGTACGAAAAATATAATCGAACATTTTCGTAGTTAAATTTTTCTTCATGTGGTTTTATCTCATTAAAGTACTCTTGAAACAGTTCTTCTATGTAAATATTAATAATGTCTTCTTTAATAGTATAATTTCTATAAAAGGCCATTCGTGATACACCAGCCTTTTTTGTTATTTCAGTTATAGAAATCTCATTAAAAGGCTTGTTTTCCATTAGAATCATAAGAGCAGTAAAAATACTTTCCTTGGTTAACTTATTCTGTATGTTACTTTTTTTATTTGCCATAACAATATCCCTTCTTTTGTAACGTTTCGTGTGTATGCTATTGAAAAGTTTTTATAGCTACATTATACTATACAAAAAGTGATGTTACAAATGTAACGGTGAAATAAGGGGGATATAATGAAAATATTATATTTTACAGCATCAGGAAATAACTTATATGTAGCAAAGAGAATAGGAGATGAGTATTATTCTATTCCAAAGTTAATGAAGGAAGGAAAATTTGACTTCGAAGACGAAAAGATAGGTATAGTTTTTCCAGTTTATAGTGGTGGAGTACCTAAAATTGTAGAAAAGTTTTTAAGTAAAGCTAAATTAAAAAGTAGTTACATTTTTGGAGTAGCTACTTATGGAATGTATGCAGGATCAGCATCAAGACATTTATTTGAAATTGGCAAAAGAAATGGAATAGAATTTTCATATATTGATGAACTACTAATGGTTGATAATTATCTTCCTGGATTTGATATGGAGAAACAAAAACAGAAGGAGCCTAAGAAGAATATAGAAGAAAATTTAAATAGAATAATTAAAGATATTAATGAAGGAAAAACGTATGTAAAAAAACATTCTATTATAGCTGAAGGGGTTAGAAAATTAACTAAGAACTTGACTAGCGATAACGAATTTCAAAAGAATTTTAT
The DNA here is from genome assembly GCF_028728205.1 of Clostridium sp. 'White wine YQ'. NCBI lineage: Bacteria > Bacillati > Bacillota > Clostridia > Eubacteriales > Clostridiaceae > Clostridium > Clostridium sp. 'White wine YQ'. Next base: position 339,659 of record NZ_JAQYUU010000003.1, on the reverse strand, counting down.
TGTAGAAAGTAGTTGTAATGGGTGTAAAACCTGTGAAAAGGTATGTCCTGTAGATAATATTAAAGTAAATGGAAAGCCTGTATTTAATAATAATTGCCAGCAATGCTTAGCTTGTGCACATAATTGTCCACAAAGAGCCATAAGACTTAAAAAGGAAAAAGGTACAGCAAGATTTATTAATCAAAATGTCACTCTAAAAGAAATAATAAATGCAAATAATTAGTATTAAATAATCTTAAGGACAAATATGTGTATGAATATATTAAAAAGAGTTATGCTATAATTAAAGATATTATGGAATAATAGATTCATGGAAGCTTTTTAAATAGGAGGAAACATGAAATTAGATAGCATTATCTTTGATTTGGATGGAACCATATGGGACTCTACAGAAAGTATTATAGATTGTTGGAATAGAACTTTAGATAAATATGATGAGGTAACAAACAAATTAACTATTGAGGATATGAAAGGCATAATGGGATTAACTGTAGAAGATGTGGGGAAAAAGCTATTTCCATACCTTGATAATAATAAGAGGACTGAAATAATGGAAGATTGCTGCAAAAGAGAATGTGAGCATTTGGAGGAGAATGGAGCAATCTTATATGATAAAGTAGAGGAAATATTAGAAAAGTTATCAAAGAAGTATAATTTGTTTATTGTAAGCAATTGTCAATGTGGATATATTGAAGCATTCTATAAATATCATGGCCTTGAGAAGTACTTTAAGGATCATGAGAGTTCAGGCAACACTGGTTTAAATAAAGGGGAAAACATTAAATTAATAATGGAAAGAAATAATTTAAAAGAGCCAGTATATGTTGGAGATACTGAAGGAGACTTAAAGGCAACAAAAGTTGCAGGGATTCCTTTTGTTTATGCAAGGTATGGTTTTGGGGACGTTGAAGAATACGATTATGTTATTGATAGTTTTCAGGATTTATTAATGTTTATATAAGGCAAAAAGAAGAATCTATTTATTTTAGATTCTTCTTTTTCTTTAAAGCTATATTAGGTTATATGTTAAATTTAACACCAGTAAGATTTTCACTAAGCTTCCATAACTTTTTAGCTAGTTCAGAATCTATAGCCCATGGACGTACCCCATTTCCTTTCAAGCTATCCGCTGGAACAGCTTCGGCTATATCGCAGTCTTCACAGTAAACTCCGCCCATTCCTTCAAGATTAGGATTAGTTGCACACCAAATACTGGTGGCTGCTCCTTGCTCAATATTTTTAAACGCATCAGCATTTTTATTTTCATCAGGTTTTTTGTTGCTATTTTCTATTTGTCTTGGAGCAACTTTCTTGTCTTCAGAAAATCGTCCTAAATCAGTAGTTGGAATTAATCCAGGATGGACTGCAAATGTTCTTACTCCATACTCTTTACCTAGTCTATCAAGCTCTACAGCAAAAAGTACATTTGCTGATTTAGATTGAGCATAAGCCTTCCATTTATCATATTCGGTAATTTGAAAGTTTGGATCTTCGAAATTAACCCCTCCTAAGCGTTGAGCTCTAGACGATACAGCAATAACTCTTGCATTTCCAGCTTTCTTCAAAGCTGGCCAAAGTTTAGCAGTTAGATGAAAGTGTCCAAGATGATTAGTGGCAAATTGAGACTCGTATCCTCTTTTATCTCTCATTAGTGGAGGTGCCATTATTCCTGCACTGTTTATTAGAATATCTAAATTTTCTCTAGAGGCTAAAAATCTTTCAGCAAAGGCATCAATAGAATTAGGGTCCATAAGATCTAAGGTTTCTAGTTTAATATTTTCAATCCCTTTTACTGCTTCTTTAGCTTTTTCAATTCTTCTTGCAGGGACTATAACTTTAGCCCCGGCTTCCGCTAAGATTTTAGCTGTTTCTAACCCAATACCGGAGTATCCTCCTGTAACAATAGCAACCTTACCTTGCAAGGTTATTCCGCTTATAACTTCTTTTGCAGTTGTATAAAAGTTATACTCGGAGTGTATTGGTGATTGAATGGTTTTATCCATAGTATTCATCCTCTCCATAAATTAAATTTATCATTATGACACAAGTATATTTCTTAGAGTGCACTCTAAGTCAATAGAATTTTTCAAAAGTTGATTTTAAATTATAATAACCTTTATAATGAGTACTATATTTTAATTAAAACAAAGAATATTCTATAAAGGGGTGTGGATATGAGTTACTCAATAAAAGAAGTGTCCCAAAAGTTCAATATATCACCTTATACATTAAGGTACTACGAAAAGGAAGGGTTAATCCCATCAGTTAAACGCAATGAGAGTGGTAGAAGATTATATACAGAGGATGATTTAGGATGGATTCAAACTATAGATTGCATGAGAGCAACAGGAATGTCTATTGCTTATATAAAAAAATATGCTGATCTTTGTGCTCAAGGTGAGGATACTATATCAGAAAGACGCAAGATAATACTTGATCAAAAAAAGGTAATAGAAGAACAATTAAAAAAGTATAATGAACTTCTTAATTTAGTAGACTTGAAGTTAGATTATTATGATGAGAAAATCACTAGGGATGAATTGAAACAGATTTTAAATAAAAAAACAAATAGTTATTTATTAAAAGATAAAAGCTATCTAGAATCATTAACTCTAGATGGCCTTTTCATTATCTTTTTAAGGCTGTACTTTTGGCATTATTCTATATATTTCAAGTAGAATAATATTTAAAGTGAGCCATACTCCACCGAAGATGTATCCAGCATAAACATCACTGGGATATTCAGTATGAAAAAATAATGGATTAAGACCAGATAAAATACAAATTGATATGGTTATTAAAACCAGTACTGTATTAATCCAAGTTTTTTTAGAGTGGCGTATTAGTATAAAGGTTACAAAAGAGTAAGTAATGATCGCCATTAAAGACTCTTTGCTAGGAAAACTATATTGAATAGTTCCTAATAAATTTGGTGATGGACTTATACGCTTAAAGATATATCGTAGGATGAATTGATAAGCCTCTCCACCCAAAACTACAATGGTTAAAAATCGTATCTCAAGAAATGGGTCAACCCCTTTTCGAGTAATAAATATAAGCATAAATATCATTAATGGAATTAGCACCTTAAAAGAAGTTAAGTTGCTTATCAAATCTAGTAAGAAGCTCCAATTCTCATCGAAAATTACACTTACTAAATAAGAAGTAATTCTATCAAATTGTTCAAGTTCATTAGCTAAGTAGTCTTGAATTAATCCAATTAAAAGAGCAAAAAAACCTAAAAAAGCTGCAGAGATAAAGACTATAGTAACCTTTATTCTTCCTAGAGAATGAAATGTAGTCAAAGCTTTAGTTAGATACTTATAGGTGAATTCTATTATTTGATTTTTATGATTCTTATAAGAATAAATAATAACTAAAATAATTAGTATAACTAAGCTGCCTATGAGTAGATATCTTGATATATAGCCATGGAACTTATCCCAATTAGGACCTAGAAATTTACCTAAGGAAATAAAAGTAGATGCCCATATTAGTGCTCCAAGATACGCATTAATAGAAAATTTTTTATAAGATATTTGTGTTATTCCTGAAAAGTAGCCAGTTATATGCCTAACTCCAGGAATAAAGTAAGCAAAAATCAATAATCTATTCCCATAGGAATTAAACCATGATGAGGTTTTTTCTAGTCTTTCAGGCCCAAGATGAATATAGGAACCATATTTTTTAAAAAAACTAATCCCAAGTTTAGTTCCAGCAAAGTATGAAATTGTTATTCCTAAAGCTGCGCCAGAAGATGCTACCAATATGCTTAAAAGCCAGTTCATTCTAGAGTCGTAGATAAGAAATCCACAATAGGTCATTATAAGTTCTCCAGGCAAAGGAAAAGCAATTAATTCTAAAATTAAAGCAAAAAATAAAATTATATATCCATATTGGTTAATTAATTCTAATACAGTGTGCAAAGTATCACATCCTTAATTATGCGCTTTAAATATATATAAGTCAGTTCTTCTCAATTATTATCTTACATAAAGATTAAAATATTATTAGAAAATAATTAAACATTAATTAGGATAATAAAATGCAGATATTTGGTAACATCAAGAAATCATTTTTTCTAATTCACTTTTTATAATCTACCTCCAATTCAATATGAGAATTGGAAAAACTACAAATGCTCTATAATACAATTTTACTATTTGTGAATAAGAGGTGTCAAAGAGGGGATTATCTGTTCTAAAAGACAACATAGTAAAAAAAGGATGCTTCTCATTTATAAGAATGAGCGAACATCCTCCCATCTTCATTTAAATTAGCAGTTAATTTTTTCTTCAAACCAGGTATAGGAAACAATTGCTTTGGCAGGTTCATTAGGTGCTTCAGGATCAGATAATTCAATTAAGAAAGATCCACCAGGAGAAAATATAAATTTTCCAAACTCTACATCACCAACTGTTGTATTTGCAGGAGCTCTTCTAACAAAGGCTTTGACACCATCCTCAGGTTCACTAGTTACGTTAGTAGCTTGAAGAAACTTTACCCTTGGTTTTGGAAGTGGACATAGAGCTGTATTGCCAGGAGTGACAGTTAAAACATGCATCGGCTGACCTGTTGGGTAACTATTAAACCATATTTGAGCCCTTATTGGAGAATCTCCAGTGTTGGCTACTTCCCAAGAATAAACGAATAAATTTACGTTAGAATTAAAAGGATTAAATAAACCAGCCCATGCACTAGTTCCATTTCCAAAATGCAATTCATCTGTAGAACCTAAGAAAAAGTTCCCTTGAATTGATTGATATAAGTCGTAGGGCATGCTTGCCACTTGAGTTATAGGATTAGGTAAAACAATTGAATTTTGAAACTTATTACAGATGTCCATTCTATTGGCACCTCCTATTATCATTTATTTTTTCTTCACTCCATCCAAAGGCAACACGCCCCATTCCAGTACCGATTGTTCCTTTTGGATAGGAAATGGTAACTATTAATGATCCGCCAGGAGGGAATATCAATCTGCCATTTTCATCACTTGCAATTGTAACCTCAGGGTTAACCTCTTTTACATATATATTCTTTCCATCCTCAGGTTCACCCATTGCATTATTTCCTTGAAATAATAGTATTCTGGGCTTAGGTAATGGACGAATTGCAGTATTAGCAGGGGTAACTAATTCTGATTTTGTTGGGGTACTAGGAGGAGTAGCATTAGCCCACACTCGAGCTATTAGTGGGGCTTCTCCAATATTTGTAACTGTCCAAACGAAAGCAAAAAGATTTACTCCGGAGTTAGGTGGATTAATTAAGCCAGCCCATGCAATATTCTCACTTTCAAAATTCATATTATCAGCATATCCTACAAAGTATTTGCCTTGAAGAGATAAAAATAAAGGGTTGGCCATACTAGCAACTTGTGTTATCGGATTAGGCAAAATAATTGGGTTCTTATAATTATCACAGTCTTCCACTTTGATCACATCTCCCATTAAAATATTAGATTTTGGAAAACCCTCATCTAATATAATATGTAAAATATTTAGGATTTGTGAGATATATAAGTAGAAAGAAACACTTGAGGAGAGAAATGAAATCACTTGAATTTAGTATAAAAATTACCATATTAGGAATATTAGATATGTGAAAACAATCGAGTACTTAAGGAGGAATATTGTTTTGATATTTAATTCAATAAGTTTTCTGATATTTTTTCCTATTGTTGTTGTTATTTACTTTATAATACCTTTAAAAATCAGATGGGTATGGCTATTGATAACTAGTTATTATTTCTATATGTGTTGGAATCCTAAGTATGTATTACTATTAGGGGTTTCAACAATAGTTACATATTTAAGTGGAATATTAATAGAAAATGCAGACAAAATGTGTGATGAAAAAAAATCCATAACTATAAAAAAGATGTGGGTTTTTACGAGCTTTATAAGCAATTTAGGAGTGTTATTTTTATTTAAATATTATAATTTTTTTAACTTCAATATAAAAAGGGTATTATCTATATTTAATATATCAATAGTAACTCCAACCTTTGATTTTCTATTGCCATTAGGTATATCCTTCTATACTCTTCAAGCACTAAGTTATACCATGGATGTTTACAGGGGAGACGTAAAAGTTGAAAAAAGTTTAGGTAAATATGCTTTATTTGTATCATTTTTTCCTCAATTAGTTGCAGGACCAATAGGGAAGTCTAAAAATCTATTAAATCAATTTAATGAAAACCATTATTTTGACTATGATAGGGTGAAAAATGGATTGCTCTTAATGTTATGGGGGTTCTTTCAAAAATTGTTTGTAGCAGATAGATTAGCTATTTTAGTAAACACTGTATATAACAATCCTGCGAATTATAAAGGATTTCAAACAATTATAGCTACAGTATTTTTCACTTTTCAGATATACTGCGACTTTTCATCTTATTCAGATATAGCAATTGGTGCAGCAGAAGTAATGGGTTTTAGATTAAAAAACAACTTCAAGCAACCATACTTTTCGCGCTCTATAAAAGATTTTTGGAGGAGATGGCACGTCTCATTAAGTGCATGGTTTAAGGATTATTTATATATACCATTAGGGGGAAATAGACGAGGTAAGTTAAGGACATATATAAATATAATGATAGTTTTTCTATTAAGTGGATTATGGCATGGTGCTGCCATAAATTTTATAATTTGGGGTGCACTTCACGGAACTTATCAAGTATTAGGAGATATGTTTAAACCAATGAAAATCAAGCTCACTAGCATATGCAAGGTGCGAACAGAGGTGTTTAGCTATAAACTACTTCAAGTATTAGTAACATTTGCATTAGTGAATTTTGCATGGATATTTTTTAGAGCAAGTTCATTTAATGCAGCAAAAATTATGATTAGAAATATGATTTGTTTTAATCCATGGATGCTTTCAGCTGACTCTATCAGTAAATTAGGCATAGACTCAAAGGATTTCTTAATATCAATACTTGGTATAGCAATTGTATTAATTATAAATGTAATGCAAGCAAAAGGGAGCTTGAGAGTTAAATTGGCAGAGCAAAATACAGTATTTAGGTGGGCTGTATACTTTAGCTGTATTATTTTTATATTAATTTTTGGAGTTTATGGAGAAGGGTATAATCCACAACAGTTTATCTATTCCCAGTTTTAGGAGGGATATTAATGATTAGAAAAGCAATTATAAAGGGTTCAATTTTTTGTATTTTATTAGCAATTGTTATTTCTATTCTAAATTCTATATTTGTTATTAAGATAGATCATAGGAGCAAGTTGATTCAAGGATTGTATGAAAACACTGATGATCAGTATGATGTTGTTTTACTAGGTTCAAGCCACATGAATGGGGGTATTGATCCTAATATATTGTGGAGTAAGTATGGAATAAGCAGTTTCAATTATGGAACTGGAGGCCAGCCAATAGATGTTACATATTATTTATTAAAAGAAGTATTAAAGAAACATAAAAATCCTATTGTTGTAGTTGATTTGTATTACTTAGGAGCGACTGATGAATTTGGAAGTGAAGGATATGTTAGGTATGTCCTAGATAGTATGAGATTATCACAAAATAAAATGGAAGCTATTATTAATACCACGCCTAAAGATCAGTGGGCTAGCTTTCTTTTTCCGATGATTAAGTACCACAATAGATGGAAAGAACTAAATGAACAAGATTTTAGTTTTAACATTGGAAGTTCTTATTATGCCAAAGGATTTTCTGCTGGTAATGAAATGTATGGTGAAAATAGAAAAGGGTATACATGTACTAAGGAAATAGGGACTATTCCACCAAAGACAGAAAGATATTTATATAAAATTATAGATTTATCCAAGAAAGAAGGATTCAAGCTTATATTTACAAATGCTCCTTATGACTATGATAGTACTGCAGGGAGTAATAATTGGAATAAGGAACCAGCTAAGATGTTTAACAAGGTGTCAGAGATTGCGAAAGATAATAATATAACGTTTATAAATTACTGCGATAAATTTGAGGAAATAGGTTTTAACTTTAAAACAGATATGAATAATGAAGGGCATTTAAATATTTGGGGAGCAAATAAAGTAACTACTAATTTAGGAGAGTTCTTAAAAGAAAATTATAACTTAGTAGATCATCGTAGTGATATAAGGTATGCAAAATGGAATTCAGATTATAAACGCTATTCCGAGACTAATGTAGCTGCTATGGAGCAGAAAAAATAATATAGCTAATATTATAAAAATCCTACTTTAAAAGTTTCTTTAGAGTAGGATTCTTTTATTGCAGAGATAAGTAAAATAAGCACAATTCATTTTTAGATAAATATAATATATTAAGTCATAATGTTCTGAGACTATAGGAGAAGAAAAAATGCAAAGCTCTAAAAGTATAATATACAAGAACAATAAAAAAAAATGTTTAGTAATATGTCACTTTTTTTCTGTATATACTAAAAATTTTTTAATAAATTTAAAGGCTAGTCTTGATATTGAATTTGATTTATTAACTATGGATGAGAATTATAGAAGGGATAAGATAAGTGACAGTTTAAATGAAGTTTTTATCTATAAAAGTCTAAATGAAATGAAGGATATACTTAGAGACATTAAAGTGTATGATATTATTCATATTCATTTTTTAGCACCATTTTATGGACAAGTATTTAATGAAATTAGGGAAAAATGTACTAAGCTAATTGTAACAGTTTGGGGAAGTGATTTTTATAGAACAATAAGTGAAGACAAAAAGTATCAAGAAAAAATAATAGAAGTAGCAGACAATATTAATTTTGGAAATGGAGATACATTAAAAGAATTTGATAACTTTTATAATAATAGATATAGTCAAAAACTTTCTGTATGTAGATTTGGACTTATACAATTAGATTACATTAAGCGTTTTATGAAAGAAGGTAAGGACAAGATTAAGAAAGAACTAAAATGTCCACAAAATTCTATAATAATAACTTGCGGGCATAATGCGTCACCTGCACAAAATCATATTTTATTAATTGAGTCATTAATAAGAATAAAAGACAAACTACCGGATAGGTGCTATTTCCTATTTCCTATGACATATGGGGATGGGGATATAGTTAACAAGGTAAGTGAGAAACTTTGTGAATCTGGATTAAAGTATATGATTCTAGATGAATTTTTAAGTGACGAAGATGTAGCAAAGCTTAGAGTAATTTCGGATATTATGATCCATGTACAAACAACGGATCAGTTAAGTGGGTCTATGCAAGAGTATCTTTATGCTGGGAATGTAGTAATAACAGGTAGCTGGTTACCATATGAAATATTTAAAAATAAAGATGTTTATTTACTAGAAGTGAATAGAGTTGAAGACGTGGGTGAGAAAGTAATATATGCCATTGAGAATTTAGAAAAGTTAATAGTCAATTGTGAAGAAAATAAGGAAAAAATTTGGAATATGACTTCATGGAAAAAAGTAATAGATACATGGAGAAATGTTTATAAGGAATAAGGAACTACAAATATTTTAGAAGTGTATAGAGAACATGAAGTACTATAAGACGGATATTTATAATATATAAAGAGGTGAACTCATGAGAGCAATAATAATGGCTGGAGGGAGAGGCGAGAGACTTAAACCATATACAACTGTAATTCCCAAACCGCTTATGCCAATTGGAGATATAGCAATATTAGAATTTGTAATTTTGAAGTTGAAGAAGGCAGGTTTCGATAGAATAACTATAACATTAGGGTATCTTGGGAATCTTATTGAGGCTTATGTTGGTAATGGCTCAAGATTTGGAATACCTATAGATTTTATTTATGAAGAAAAGCCACTAAGTACAATTGGACCATTGGCGTTTATAGAAGATTTAAATGAAACCTTTATTGTAATGAATGGAGATATACTTACGGATATAGATTTTAATAAACTAATAGGGTTTCACAGAAAAAGAAGAGCAAAAGCTACGATAGCTACAAATAAAAGATTCTCAAAGATTGATTTTGGAGTTTTAAGCTTTAATCGTGATAGACTTATTACTGGTTTTATAGAAAAACCAGAATATAACTATGACGTAAGTATGGGGATTTACGTGTTTGAACCAGAAGTTTTAGAGTATGTAAAGAAAGGGATTCCATATGGGCTTGATTCTCTAGTATTAGATATGATTCAAAATAGTGATAGAATATATAGCTTTGAATTTGATGGATATTGGTTAGATATTGGAAGACCAGATGATTATGAGAAGGCAATTGAGATGTTCACGAAAATAGGTAAAGATTCTATTCAATAAGTATAGAAAAGAAGGTGGTTCATTTGAATCAGGTAGTAGTAACAGGATCAAATGGATTTGTTGGGAGAAGATTGAAAGAAAAGTTAATAGAACTAAAATATGATGTTTTGGAGTTAAACTCTTCAAATGGAGATGTTACAAGTATAGAAACTTTAAGAAGTTTTAATTTTGAAAAGATAAGTCATATTTTTCATTTGGCAGCAAAAACATTTGTTCCAGAAAGTTGGACTCATCCAGAAGAGTTCTATAAGGTTAATTCTTTTGGAACTTTAAATATATTAGAAATATGTAAGGAATATAACATTGATTTAACATTTATTAGTTCATATATCTACGGACAACCTAAAACCATGCCTATCTCAGAATCTTTGGCTATATCCCCGAATAATCCTTATGCGCATTCTAAGTATATAGCAGAGCAATTGTGTGAGTTTTATTCAAGGGAATTTAATGTAAATATAAGTATTATACGTCCTTTCAATATATATGGAATAGGGCAAAATAAAAAATTTCTAATTCCACATATAATCGATCAAGCTCTATATAGTAATGAAATAAAAGTTAAAGATTTATCGCCTAAAAGAGATTATATTTATTTAGAGGATATAGTTGATGCAATACTTTTAACTATAAATAATAAAAATAAAAATTATTCTGTATATAATATTGGGAGTGGTTATTCAATTAGTGTGAGGCAAGTAATTGAAGTCGTCCTAGAAATATTAAATATTGAGAAGAAAGTAATCTGTGAGGATGGTCAAAGAAAAAATGAAATGAACGATGTAGTAGCTGATATAACAAAAGCTAATAGAGAGTTAAACTGGTATCCTAAGTATTCTTTTTTAGAGGGGATAAAGAAGATAATTGATCGAGAAATAAGCAATAAACTACTAAATATCTAACCTAAGATTAGAAGCTAAAGAACTTCTGTGATAGTCTTACATATCATAATAATATACGTATGAATGTTAGTATAAGCAGCTTAGGAGGGTTATGGCGTGAGTAATGAAGTAAGCTTATGTATGATTGTTAAGGATGAAGAGGAGTATTTAGCAACCTGTTTAGAAAGTGTCAAGGATATTGTAGATGAAGTTATAGTTGTAGACACAGGGTCTTCAGATAGAACAGTAGCCATTGCTAAAAATTTTAATGCAAAGATACATTATTATAAATGGAATAATAGCTTTAGTGATGCCAGAAATGAATCATTAAAATATGCCACTAAAGATTGGATACTAATTCTTGATGCAGATGAGGAATTAAGTAATGACTCTATAGAAGTCCTAAAGAAATTATTAGAAAGTTCGTTAAACGAAGACACCATTTATTTCTTTGAAACCTTAAGTTATTATGGGGACTCAATTGATAAAACTTCTATAAGTATAAATTTAAATCCAAGGTTGTTTAAAAACAATCAAGGAACGCATTATGAAGGAGAAATTCATAATCAATTAATATATTCAGAAAAAAAATATGGTGTAATGTGCAGGGATATAAAGGTTTATCATTACGGTTATCTAAATAAAAGCATATACTCAAAGAATAAGAAAGATAGAAATATAACTCTCTTAGAAGAACAAATAAGAAAAGATCCCAATAATGCATTTGCCCATTTTAATCTAGGAACTGAATATGCTAGACTAGATGATTCAGAAAAAGCTTTACAGCATTATTATAAATCTTATGAAAAATTTGATCCCCGAAAAGGATATAGCTATTTGTTGATATTTAGGATAGCTTTTGAAAATTGTAAAATTAAAGATTATGAGACAACCTTAAAGTTTATAAATATTGGAATAGAGCATTATCCTAAGTTTACAGAATTATATTTTTTAAGGTCATTAGTTTACAAGGATATGAATATGCCAATTAAGCAAATTAGGGAGTTAGAGAAATGCGTTGAATTAGGGGAGGCACCTATTCAATATAGATGCATATTGGGAGTAGGAGACTTTAAGGCTTATTATGAATTAGGGAATGTATATTTTAATTTAAAGGACTATGAGACTGCATATAATTATTATGAAAAGGCTATAAATGTTGATTTTATCAGTCCTATATATTCAATTGGATTTATATTAAAAAATAAAAATACACCAGTAGATGAATTTAAAAAAATACTTGAGAAGCATTTAGATAATTATACTGAAGCTGATAAAGTTATGGCAGAGTTGTTCTATTCTCAAGGACTTTATAAAACAGCCTTAGAATATATAATTAAATATGAACAAACAGGAGTTTTTACAGATGATATGATTATTCTCAAAGCAAGATGTCTTGTAAGAACAGGGGCATTTGAGGAATGCATAAACATGGAGAATATGAATGGAAAAAGTGATACTTATGTATACTTTTTAGTTCATAAAGTCTTAAGTAGTATATTAACCAATAATTATGAGAAGGCTTTAAGTTTAATCAACAGTGTTAATTATGAAACTTTGTCAGATTATAATAAAAAATTTATAAAAGTATATTCACAGTGTTTGAATATTTTTAAGGGGGAGGAAGCTTCAGAAATATCTAATGATGAAAATGAGAAAGAATCTCTTGAAATGATTTTAGAAATTTGTGAGGTATTACTCATTAATGATAGATATGAAGAACTTAAAAAAGCAGTAAATTTATTAAATTTGATAAGTAATAAAGTAGCTTTACTTGAACTTGGGAAATTATATTATAATCAAGGATTTGTTGAATTAGGGAAAAAAGAAATACTTAGATCAATAAAAGAATTTGAAGTATATGATAGAGTAGGATTAGATATGCTAATGAGTTAATCTTTATGAAGTACGCTCTTATATAAAATAGCAAAAAGGTGCGAGTCTCTTATAGATATTGCTATAGTTTTGACTGAGCACCTCTTCTTATTGATGCCTGACTACTTAGAAGGAAATTGCACTCTATTCTTTGTATGAGCCGAACACAGTGCCTTCTACAGTATCACCAGGTTGTATTGGTGGGACTATAGCTACAGTGTAAGTCGCATTTACTGACAAAGAAGAAAGACTTGAGGAATTGTCATATATATGAGAAACATAGTAATTATCTTTAGTTCCAGTACCGCTTCTTGTTACCTGAACATTTACAACAGAGGCATATACTGATTGAGCAGCTACTTCACCAGTTACATCAACATATTCTAAGCTATGAGGTTGAGGATTAGGTGTTGGACTTAAACAACCAATTATATTTCTTTTGTTAGAGTAGGAGGCTTGGCTAATTGTTACATTAAGAAAAGTGATAAGATAGGAGTCTTTAGATATTGCTGATCCAAATTTGCAAACAATGTTACTTTCTTTGGAGTACAATGCTATGCAAGTATTAGGCATCCTATTCTTTAGCCAATATGATACAAAATATGTCAAATTAGCTGTAATGGCAACCTTGGAGGTTAATGGATAAAAAGTTCCTCGTATAACTGTGTTTACTTCAGGGCGATTATTAAAGGTGGTATAGGTGCTAAAGAAGTCCTTTAAAGGGCTTATAAATAAAGCAGTTCTACTATTATAAAAATTATCAGACTTAAATAAAATCAAATCTACATTACAAATCACTGAATCTTTAGGTATAGCTGAAATATCAAAGAATAGATAACTAATATAAATATATTCCCCGTCGTTACCCACAAGAATTGTATCTTCATTTATATTTCCATTAGGAACTCTATTCGTAACAGTTAGACTCTTAGTAGCTGGGATTAGCAAATTTGGCAAACTTCGTACCTCCTTTCTATTTATAGGATAATGCATGGAGGTATTTATGCCTCCATGCTAAGTTTAATGGTTTATGGTTCAGTATAGGACCATGATCTTAGTACGCCAGTAGTTTCATTAACAGTTTCTGTTGTAAGAATCTTTGGAGTAATTGTTAAGGTATAAGGAACATTTGTAATAGTCATTACACCTGTAGCAGCTGAATTATCATAGTCTATATCTCTATAAAATGAACGGTTAATAGTTGCTCCTGTAGTAACATTTAAAGTTATTTTTAGATGACCAATTGAACCAGCAGCAACAGTTCCAGAAGCTGTAACAACACGGCTTGATGCTGACTTAGGAGCATCAAAGTTAACAGTTAATGCCATAAAAACACATCTCCTTAGTTTATTATTTTTTATCCTATATTAGTGTATGAAATTGTATATAAAAGGTTACATATTCATATATATTAAGTTAATGATTATCTAAGAGTAAATTGATAACATTAATAAATATGCAAATGATGGTAAATTTATTTATAAAAGGAGAATCTCTGCAGAAAAATCTTCTCAAATATTAAATATAGATTAGATAGAAAATTACATATAACATTAGAGCCTAATTATCTTACGATAACTAGGCTCTAAATTATTTAATCTATGAGATATAAAAATAAACTTTATTTATACATCCTTCATCAACACTTATAGCAAACAGATTTGTATAAAGAGTGAATCTATTGTTTATGAGGATCAAAGACCTTAACTTTTGAAAAATCAGCTTTGTTAAATTGAAGTACACAAAGAACAAAGAATATTAAGCCCATAAACAAGATAATGAATAATCCCATATAAGGTTCGATTATAAATCCGTTAATGTTAAAGGACACACCCTCTTTTACTAGCTCAGCTGAAGATAGGTTTTGCATTTTCAAGGTAATATATCTAAATATTGAGGTTGTATATGTTAATGGATTTATGTAGACAAAAGGTCTAAGTAATTTTGGCATAACAGTTGTTGGGATATAAGCTCCAGATAAAAAGGTTAATGGCATAGTAAAGGCAGTAATCATTATTTGGAAAGTAGTCGAACTTTTTGCAACACTAGCTAAGAATACTCCAATTGAACTGAAGGTTACCCCTACTAATAACATAACTCCAACCATCTCGGCAAATTGCAAGAAATCTATGTTAAGCCCCATGAATAAGGCGACAACAACTACTAGTATACCTTGAATCACAGCTATTGTTGTAGAAGAAAGAACTTGTCCAATTGATATCTGCCATCTAGGTATAGGCGAAACTATAATTTCTTTCATAAAGCCCATAGAGATATCTTCGATTATATTAGTTGAATTACTTAAGGCTGCTTGGAAAACAGTCATAATTATAATTCCAGATATTAAATAGTTTAAAGGTTGTTCAACACCTACAGTGCTAGATTTCATTAAGAATGAGAATATAAATAGGAAAAACAAAGACATAAATATAGAAAAGAATAATCTTAGCCTGTCTCTTGTAAAGTTAGTTAAGTTTCTTTTTAAAATTGCAATCATTCCACGCATTATTCTCTGATCTCCTTTCCAGTAATAGCTAAGAATACATCATTTAAAGTTCCTTTTGTAGTTTCAAAATCTACAATTATATCTTTAAACTTAGTAATTAATTCTATAATTTCATTAGTATCATTTGAATTAATAGTAAATACATTATCTTCTTGTTTATACTTAATAGAATGTGCGTTTAGATGTTCAATTAATAAATAAGTTTGTAACACTTCAAGCTTAGTGATACTACCAGTGTATTGTTTTTTTAGATTTGAAGGCGTATCAAAGGCTACAATCCTTCCGTGATCCATAATAGCAACTTTATCACAAATTTCAGCTTCATCCATGTAGTGAGTTGTTAAGAATATGGTTATATTTTTTTGCTTTTGAAGTTTATAAATATAGTCCCATATATTTGCCCTTGTTTGAGGGTCAAGTCCTGTTGTTGGTTCGTCTAGAAATAAAACTTTTGGGTAGTGAACCAATCCTCTAGCTATTTCAACTCTTCTTTTCATACCACCAGAAAGACTATTTACAGGTGCTTTTCTCCAATCCTTAAGATCTACTAAATCTAATACAAAATCAATTCTGTTTTTAATATCATTCTTAGGAACATTATAAAATTCACAGTGAAACTTTAAGTTTTCTTCAACAGTTAATTTTCCATCAAGAGCGGACTCTTGAAAAACTATTCCTATATCATTTCTAACTTTATCTTTATGTTTAGATACTTCATAACCATTAATATTTAAAGTCCCATCAGTTTTATTTATTATTGTACAAAGAGTATTAATGGTAGTACTTTTCCCAGCACCATTTGGACCAAGAAAAGCAAATATAGATCCTTCTTCCACATTAAATGAAATATTATCTACAGCAGTAAAATCTCCATATTTCTTAGTAAAATTTTTAACATCAATAATGTTTGACATATTTGTAACCTCCTGTTGTTCTGTTTACAGGATAATAATAATGGTAAATTTTAAAATCAATTTAAAACAAATTTAAAGTTTTTATAAAGAAGTATAAAAAGTTTTTAAACAGAATTTGATTGAAAGTAGCATAAGGATTTTATAAAATCTTTATAAATGCTTTAAGATATTTTTATTATTTATATATAAAATAAACTTAATATATTTGATAGTGATTTACGGGGGTAAATATGAGTAATAGGAATGAATATAACGATAATTTTGATAGATGGAATAAACATGTGAGAGAAGTAAGAAGAAGACACATAGAAAAGCATAGATTAGAAAGAGAATTTCAAAGGAAGATACATGAGCTATATAGAGGAAGAAATGATTTTCAGTGGTATCATAGACACATTAAACTAACCAGGCCGCTTATAATAATATTTAATCTTTTTATATGCTATATTTTATTTAGAAATTTTGGTATGAAATCTATAGGCATTACTGTAGCTACAATAATTGGGTTAGGAGGAATTATGCAATTACTTTTCCTTGTTAGCTTGGAGAAGAGAATTCTTAAACCTATAAGCAGGTTAAAGACAGGGGTAGAGGAAATCGCAAAAGGGAATTATGAAGTTTATGTTGACTCTGATGCAAGCAATGAAGTAAATGTGCTTATTGATTCTTTTAACAAGATGGCTAAGAAATTGCAGGATGGTGAAAGATTAAAGCAGGAGTATGAGGAAAATAGAAAACTTCTAATAGCAAATATTTCACATGATTTAAAAACTCCAATAACATCTATTCAAGGATATATTGAAACTATGACAGATAGAAATGATTTGCCTAAAGAGACAATAGAGAAGTATCATCAAATAATATATAGTAATGCAGGATATATGAATAAGCTAATAGATGATTTGTTTTTATTTTCTAAGTTAGATATGCAAAAGTTAGATCTTCAATTAGAATCCATTAATGTAAATGCCTTTATGGAAGACTTAATGGGGGAATTTGGTTTTGAGCTTGAGGAGAGAAATATAGATTTTACGTATAGAGATGAAATTCAAGATAAATATTATGTTAATATTGACCGAAAAAGAATACATCAAGTGTTTAAAAATATAATTGGAAATTCAGTGAAATATGCATCAGAAAATAACCTAAAGATTAATGTAAAACTATATGGTAATAAGGAATTTGTATTTATAGATATATTAGACAATGGTGAAGGTATACCAGAAGATAAGCTTCCGTATATATTTGATAGATTTTATAGAGTAGACTATGCTAGAACTAAAGATTTAATGAGTACCGGGTTAGGGCTTGCAATAGCTAAAGAGTTAGTTGAAGCACATGGTGGGGAAATTACTGCCTCAAGTGAAAAAGGCGTAGGTACTTGTTTTACTATTAAACTTCCTATAAAAACTAATTAGAGAGGAGAAATAGCTATGAAACAGATATTAATTATTGAAGATGATATAAATATTGCAGAAATGGAAAGAGATTACTTGCAGTTAAATGGATATAAGGTTGAAATAGTTAATGATGGAATTGAAGGATTAAAGCTAGCAATGCAGGGCATTTATGATGTTATAATTGTTGATTTAATGCTTCCTGGTAAGGATGGTTATGAAATAATTAAGGAGATAAGAAAAAGATTTGAGATACCAATACTAGTTGTTTCAGCAAGAACAGAAGATATAGATAAAATAAGAGGACTAGATTTTGGAGCTGATGATTATTTAACTAAACCTTTTAGTCCAGCAGAACTAACAGCAAGAGTTAAATCACATATTAATAGGTATGAGAGATTAAAGGGTACTAGTGTCGCTGAACCAGAACTGATAACTCACAGAGGGCTAGAGATAAATACATCTTCTCATAGAATATTTGTTTATGGAAAAGAGGTTCAAATGACTTCTAAGGAATATGCTATTCTATTACTTCTTGCCTCAAATCCTAATGTTGTATTCACAAAGGAGCATATCTTTGATAGAATCTGGGGAGATGAGTATTATGGAGATACTGCAACAATACCAGTACATATACAAAAGATAAGAAAAAAGATAGAGAAGGATCCATCAAATCCAGAATTTATTGAAACCTTATGGGGTACAGGATATAGATTTAAAATATAAAAAAGCGACTTAGTCGCTTTTTTTAATCTAGATATAATTGATATAAAGCTTGTGTGCCTAAATCTTCTTTTCCTTGATTTATAAGCTTATCATAGAGAGATTTGCATAAATTAATTGTAGGAGTTTCTAATCCTATAGTGGTTGCTTCTTCAATTGCAATTCCAAGATCTTTAACAAAGTGTTTTATATAAAAGCCTGGAGCATAGTCTCCTTTAATTATTCTTGGGGCATAAGCATTTAGTTGCCAACTAGCAGCACCTCCAGAACCAATGGATTTTAATACATTTTCTATATTTAAACCTGACTTTTTAGCATAAGATAAAGCCTCGCACACACCCATAATGCTTCCTGCTATAGCAATTTGATTTGATAGCTTTGTATGTTGACCAGCACCAGCAGGTCCTTGAAGCACAATATTCTCTCCCATTAATTCAAAAATAGGCTTTAAATTATTAAATGCTCCAGAGTCACCACCTACCATTATAGAAAGAGTTCCATTTTTAGCACCAACATCTCCTCCAGATACAGGAGCATCAAGAGCAAAAATCCCCTTTTCATTTGCAGCTTCATATATTTTCTTTGCTAGAGATGGTTTTGAAGTGGTCATGTCGATTATATAGCTATTCTTTTTTGCATTATTGAGGATCCCATCTTCAGATAAATAAACTTCTTCAACATCTTTAGGATATCCAACTATAGTTATAATAACATCAGAAGCAGAGGAAAGTTCAGCAACAGAATCCATCCATTTAGCGCCATTCTTTACTAAATTCATAGCTTTTTCTTTGGTTCTATTATAAACCAAAACCTCATAACCACCTTTTAATATATTTGAAGCCATAGATGCCCCCATAACACCAGTGCCTATAAAGCCAATTTTTATATTTTCATTTAACATAGTGAAATCCTCCTCTAAAAATTAATCTTATTCTAATTATACTAAAAATAAACATTAGGGGAATGTGAACATATATTATATTAAAATAAAATATGTGAATTTTACGTTCAAACTAATGAGGAGGAAATAGTATGCAACTAGAAAAGTTTGTAGATGAACTCCCAAGACCTAGAGTATTAAAACCAAAAGGATCAGTTGATAGGTTAGAGTATTATGAAGTCCCTATGGAGGTAATAAAGCAAAGTCTTCACAGAGATTTACCACCTACTGAACTATGGGGATATGATGGAAGCTATCCAGGGCCAACTATTGAGGTAATAAAGGATAATCCAATATTAGTTAAGTGGACAAACGAACTTCCAATTAATAGACACTTGTTACCTGTAGATACAACAATACACGGTGCTGAGCCACCTAATCCACACGTTAGGACTGTTGTTCATCTTCATGGAGGAAAGGTTTCTCCAGAAAGTGATGGTTTCCCAGAAGCTTGGTTTACTAATGGCTTTAAAGAGGTTGGACCGGATTTCGAAAGAAAAACTTATTTGTATCCCAATAATCAGCGGGCTACTTGCTTATGGTATCATGATCATGCTTTAGGAATAACACGCTTGAATGTTTATGCAGGACTTGCTGGATTTTATATGATACGTGATAAACAGGAGTTATCTCTCAATCTTCCAAAAGGGGATTATGAAATTCCAATAGTTATTCAAGATAGAAGTTTTAATGAGGATGGAAGTTTATACTATCCAGCGGAACCAACTCCACCAGTTCCAGATGTATATCCATCAATAGTTCCAGAATTCTTTGGGGACACAATATTAGCAAATGGAAAGGTTTGGCCTTATTGTGACGTTGAACCAAGATTATATAGAATTAGATTGTTAAATGGATCTAATTCGAGATTTTATACCCTTAAATTTAACTCTGTCAATGGCAAGGTTCCTCATATTGTGCAGATAGGAACAGATCAAGGATTGCTAGAGAGGCCAGTTCATTTAATGGAATTAACTTTAGCTCCAGCAGAGAGAGCAGATTTATTAGTAGATTTCACAGGTCTTGATGATTTAGAGTTTATACTATCCAACAGTGCGCCAACACCATTCCCAATGGGTCAAGATCCAGATCCTAATACAACTGCCAATGTTATGGAGTTTAGAGTTGGTAATATTGTTAAGAATTATAAAAATAACACTATTCCACAAAGATTAGCTGAAGTTGAGAGACTGGACCCTGAGTGTGCACGTAAGATAAGAAATCTTACACTTGAAGAAAGTACAGATGAATATGGCAGGCTATTGCTTCTTTTAACTGGGCAGAACTGGAATGATCCAATTACTGAAACACCTGTAATCAATAGTATAGAGATATGGAGATTTATAAATACAACTGTTGATACCCATCCGATTCATTTACACCTAGTAAAATTCCAGATATTAGAGAGGCGACCTTATGATTTAGCATACTATAATGCAACAGGAGAAATAAGATATACAGGACCAGCTAGATATCCAGATTCAAATGAGAGAGGATGGAAAGATACAGTAAGGGCTAATCCAGGTGAAATCACATCGATTATAGCAAGATTTGAAGGATATTTAGGAGTATATCCATGGCATTGTCATATTTTAGAGCATGAGGATCATGATATGATGAGACCATATAAAGTAGTAAAAAAAGTTTGTGATAAAAATAAAGATTAAAACAATTTAAGAGGATAAAGTTAAAACTTTATCCTCTATTAATATAATATTTAAATTTATGAGATAATATATAATTATGAGGGTTAATAAATATGATATAATCTATCTTAATATAATCTCACTATGGAAGGGGAAAAGTACATGATTATTTTATTTAATATCATAGTTGTACTTTTATTAGTAGCTATGAATGGCTTTTTTGTTGCAACGGAATTTGCCATGGTGAAGGTAAGAAAATCAAGAATAGATACCTTAGTTTTAGAAGGGGATAAAAAAGCAAAAGATACTCAAAAGGTAGTAAATGATCTTAATTCTTATTTATCAGCGTGTCAGCTTGGAATAACTTTAGCATCGCTAGGTTTAGGCTGGGTAGGGGAGCCTGCAGTTGCAGAAATGTTAGCACCTTTATTTAAGTTATTTAACTTATCAGAAGTTACAGTTCACTCAATTTCATTTATACTTGGATTTGCAATAATAACTGGTTTTCATATAGTTCTTGGAGAACTTGCACCTAAATCTCTAGCTATTATTAGTGCGGAAAGTATAGCAATGCATACTGCATTTCCACTAATTATGTTCTATAAAATCAGCTACCCAATTATGTGGGCATTTAACCACAGCACTACTTTAGTATTAAAAATATTTGGAATCTCTCAAGTTCATGAACATGAGGCTGCTCATACAGATGAGGAGATAAAAATATTAGTAGAAGAAAGTTATAAGCATGGACTAATAGATAAAACAGAGTTAACTTTTCTAGATAATATATTTGATTTTTCAGAGAAAACTGTTAAGGAAATAATGATACCACGTACTGATATGGCTTGCATTTTCTTGGAAGACTCATTTGAGGAGATAATACAAACATGTTTAGAAGAACAATTAACTAGATATCCTGCCTGTAGAGACAGTAAGGATAATGTTATAGGATTTATACATATCAAGGATTTATATAAGCAGAAAATAGAAGGAAAGAGTGAAGATATAGAGAGCATTATACGGGAGATAAAATTTGTCCCTGAATCCATGTCTATAAGTGTTTTGTTTAAAATGTTTCAGAAAGAAAAAGAACAAATGGCAATTATTATAGATGAGTATGGAGGAACAGCAGGACTAATAACCATAGAAGACATTCTTGAAGAGATTGTTGGAGAAATTCAAGATGAATTTGACGAAGAAAGTGATGAAATAATAAAAATAGAAGAGGATAGCTATCTAGTTGATGGGAAAGTATTGATTGAAGATATCAATGATTTATTAGGAACTGAGATTAATGAAGAAAATATTGATACTATTGGCGGATGGGTATTTTCTCAATTAGATTCATATCCTGAGGTTAACCTTAAGGTAACTTTAAAAGGGTACGATTTTATAGTAACAGAATGTGATAATAGAAGGGTAAGTTCTATTTTAATTAAGAAAGTATCTGCAGGAGAAGTTACTGAATAATAAAAAACTCTTTTAGTCTATATAACTAAGGACTAAAAGAGTTATTATTATTTCCCAAATCTATAGCCAACACCCCATATAGTCTCTATATACTCTGGGTCAGATGGGTTAAACTCAATTTTCTCTCTGATTTTTCTAATATGCACCGTTACTGTAGCGATTCCACCTATTGCATCGAGCCCCCATATTCTTTCAAATAGTTCTTCTTTTGAAAAAACTCTATCAGGGTTGCTTATTAAAAGAAGTAGCAAATCGAATTCTTTAGATGTAAATTCAACTTCCTTTCCATTTATATATACCTTTCTAGAGGGCTTTGCAATTGATATACCTCTAATTTCAATTATATCTTTATTTGATACCTTATCTTTATCTATCAATCTTTCATATCTTGCAATATGAGCTTTTACTCTTGCGATTAGTTCAGTAGGACTAAAAGGCTTAGTCATATAATCATCTGCTCCTAAGCCCAAACCACGCATTTTATCAACATCTTCTTTTTTTGCAGATACTATGATAATAGGAACCTCTTTTTTAGCTCTAATTTTCTTGCATATTTCAAAACCACTTATATTTGGAAGCATTAAATCTAAAATTATTAAATCATAATCTTCATTTTCAGCCTTTATAAGTCCTTTAGCTCCGTTATTTTCTATTTCAACCTGAAATCCATTTATCTCAAGATAGTCCATTTCTAATTCAGCAATACTTATATCATCCTCTATTATTAATATCTTTTTCATAGTGACCTCCATTTAAATAAGTTTATTGTTCATACTTTTTTAAGGAAAAGAAGATAGAGGTACCTTTATCAGGGGTGCTTTCAGCCCATATAGAACCTTCATGTTCTTCTATTATTTTTTTTGCTATAGCGAGGCCTAGTCCACTTCCGCCAATAGAAGTTTCTCTAGAGGAATCTGCTCTATAGAATCTGTCAAAAATATAAGGTAAGGCTTCTGTATCGATTCCTTTGCCGTTATCTCTTATTTCAATAACAGCATAATCAGAGTTTTCCGTTACAATTATGTCTATTAATAACTTTTCATTAGATTTATATTTTATAGAGTTCCCAACTATATTCATAATTGTTCTCTTAACTTGATGAACATCAATATTTACTAAGATTGGAGTCTTAGGAACTTTGGAAGTTAAATCAATTAAGGAATGGTCAAGATCGAAATTAATTTCTTCAACACAATCATTTATATAATTTCGTATATCAACCATTTGAAAGTTAAAAGCTTCTCTTCCTAAATCAAGCTTAGAGAATAGAAATAAATCATTAATTAAGCTATCCATATAAGTTGCTTTAGTATATATAGTTGTAATATATTTATTCATTTTTTCAGGAGTATCTGCAACTCCATCTCGTATTCCTTCAATGTACCCCTTTATGGATGTAATAGGAGTTTTTAAATCATGAGATATACTTGAGATTAGCTCTTTTCTATTTTCCTCGTATTGGTTCTGTAATTCGAGTGATTCTTTAAGTTGCATGCGCATTTCTTCAAAGGAATTTCCTACTTCGCCTATTTCATCCTTAGTGGAAATATTTATCTTATAATCTAAGTCACCTAGTTTTATTTTATTTGCTGCATTCTCTAGTTCCTTTAAAGGAATAAGTATACTTTTAGATGTAAGATAGGTTAATATTCCATTAGTAAGAATTAGAATAATTAGTGCGGAAACTACTACAATAATAGCATTTCGAGCAAGCATATCTTTAAAATCGTCCATGTTCACAACATAAAATAAACTTCCTTGGCTGCCATCTTTAAAATAAAAATCTTGCTGACTCAAAATGTGTATGTCTTTATTGCTCTTGTTAATTACATCTGATTTAAATGGAGGTAATGATGGGCTATTTATAATATCTTTTATATAGTCAGAAGAATATACTATTTCATCATTTTTCCTAACGATTATTCCTGAATAATTAAAATCAACGCTTCTTTCTAGTTGAAGAAGGTAGTCTTTATCTAAGAATTTATCCGGATTATCAAGAAGTTGATTATTTACCTTTTTCAAAAGCTTAGTATTTGATGAAATGATCTTACCAAATATAGCTGCACTGTTTATTGCAGTATTACCACTTAAGTTATACTTTGAACTTTCAGTAGTATAAGATACAAAAACATTACTAATAAATATTATAAGAATAAAAGGTATAAGTAGCATAGCTACGTAGCTAAATTTTAATCGTGACTTAATAGACATTGTAAGCTTCCTCCATTCAAGTTGCTTAGAAAAATGAGCAAGACTAGATAGACTTGCTCATTAAGTTTTAAGTAAATATTATATTTATATTATCACAAGGGTATATACAATTAAAGACAAAGGGTTATTCATATCGTAGTGCATCTATAGGGTCTAAGCTAGCAGCTTTTCTAGCTGGGTAAATTCCAAAGAATATACCAACTGCAGAGGAGAATAATATTGCACCTATAATAACAATTGGAGACAACGAAGGAGTAATATTAGCAAACTGACCTATTCCATATGCGCCTGCAATTCCAATTATCATGCCTATGATTCCACCCAAAAGTGATATTATTACTGATTCAGTTAAGAATTGAAGTAGAATTGCACCTGTGGTAGCACCAATAGCTTTTCTTATACCTATTTCTCTTGTTCTTTCAGTTACTGATACTAACATTATATTCATAACACCTATTCCACCTACAATAAGAGATATAGCAGCAACAGCTCCAATAAATGCTGTGAAAATTCCAAGTACATTATTAATTTGGTCTATTTGGCTAATAGCATTCTCTGCTATATACATATCTTTACCTCTATTATTATGTCTGCTTTCCAGTATGTTTTTAGCACCTATTCCAGCATCTTCAGTTGAATTTTTATCAGTTGCCATAACACTAATTCTATCAATTGAAAATTCATTAGAATACATATTTTGAAGCAAAGTAGCAGGAACATAAACCATTGCAGGTCTTTGGTTATTCATCCCACCAAAAGAAGCCATAGGAGAAGAAGTTACCCCTATTATGGTTGCCTTTATAGGAGATTGTGATGAACCTATTTTTATTGTTTTTCCAGTAGCATCACTATAGCCAAATAAAGCTTTAGCAGCTATCTCATCTATTATTACAACATTTTTACCTTCAGAATATTCTCTTTCATTAAATGACCTTCCATACAAAAATTCTAAATTCTGAATAGTTAAACCATCAGTATTTGTTCCAGTAATGTTTGCTCTTTTATTTTCAGTATCAGAGATTGCGACACCAGATTTTGAAACGAAAGGAGCAACATATTTTACAGTATCTACCTTGTTTTTAATTTGCTTAATATCTTCATAAGTAATACGATCACTTTGTTCTGCCTTTGAAGAATCAATAGATACATTTACTGTTGAGGAACCAAACTTTTCAAATTCACCTGTTATGGAGTTTTGCCCACCTTGTCCAAGTGAAACTATGGTTATAACTGAACTTATGCCTATGATTATCCCAAGCATTGTGAGAAAGGAGCGCATTTTATTTGAAATAATGCTATCTAAGGCCATTTTAAAGTTTTCTACTAAATTAGCTAATATATTCATACGTGCACCCTTATAGAATAATTCTATCCTTTACTTCATAATCATCAACTATTTGACCATCTCTAAATCTAACAACTCTTTTAGTATGGTTTGCTATGTCAGGTTCATGGGTAACCATTATTATTGTGGCACCTTCATTGTTTAAGTCTTGAAAAATCTTCATTATTTCAACTGAGGACTTAGTATCTAGATTTCCAGTAGGTTCGTCTGCCATAATTACAGCAGGTGTGTTAACAATAGCACGAGCAATTGCAACTCTTTGTTTCTGACCTCCAGAAATCTCATTAGGCTTATGTTTTATTCTATCAATTAGTCCAACCTTATCTAATGCTGATAGAGCTTTTTCTCTTCTTTCTTTTAGTGGTACTCCGGCATATGCCATAGGTAGCTCGACATTTTCTAAAATAGTCATTCTCGGTAGTAGATTAAATGCTTGAAATACGAAGCCAATTTCTTTATTTCTAATAAAAGCTAGTTCATTATCAGTTAAATTAGAAACATTTTTTCCATTGAGAATATAAGAACCTTCATCTAATCTATCTAAGCAGCCTAATATGTTCATCATAGTTGATTTCCCAGAACCAGAAGGACCCATTATAGAGGTGAATTCTCCTTTTTCAATCTTTAAATCAATACCTTTTAATGCTTTGAAGTTAATTTCACCATTAACATAGCTTTTAACCACATCTTTGATTTCAATCATTATTTACCATCTCCTGTAGAATCTTTAACTAGTTCACCTGTTTTTATATCCCCACTTGGATTTAATATAACCTTGTCACCATCTTGTACACCGTTAACTATTTGAGCTTCCATATCTGATTGAAGACCAAGAGTTACATCTTTTTCAACAACCTTATTATTCGCTACTGTGTATATAAAAGTTTTACCAGTTTTATCAGTAACAATACTTTCGGCAGGAACTTTAATAACATTATTGACTTTACCTAATAGCACATCAACATCAGTATCGAAGTCGATCCTTAATCCGTCAGGTTTATCTGTGATGTCAATTTCTACATTTAGAGTAGTATCAGATCCAGTAGGAGAAGCAGTTTTTTCAGCTGTAGGAGCTATGAAAGATACCTTTCCTTTTAATTCTGATTGACCATTCTTAATTACAGCATCTTGTCCTATTTTAATTTTAGAAGCATCATATTTGCCTACAGACATAACAGCTTTCAAATTATTAACATCCTGTATAGTAATAGCTGGTTGAGTAGCCATTGAAGAAGTGGCACCTTCAGTTAGGTTTACAGCAGTTACTACTCCATCAAAATCAGCAACAATTGTATTTTTGCTCTTTGAAAGATTAGCATTAGCAGTATCTAAAGATATTTTTTGAAGAGCTATATTATTATCTGATTGTTTTAATTGTTCATTTGAAAATGGAACCTTTAATGAGTCTTTTTTATTCATTAGTGTTGCTTTTTGATTTTCTAGCTGAGTAACTTGAGCAGCTTGTGAAGGATTGTTTTTTAATGTTTCTATTTGTTTATCAATATTTGAAATCTGGTTATCAATATCTGCAATGCTGTTCTTAGCATCATTATTGCTATTTATTTGGTTTTGTTTAGTAAGTACAGCATTATCATATGCTAATTGTGCTTGTTTAACGGCTGCATTTGGGTCAGCCACATCAAACTCAGCTAAAACTTGTCCCTTTGTAACGGAGTCACCTACTTTTACATTTACTTTCTTAACTTGTCCTTGAATAGGAAAATAATCTTTACTATTCTTTGATTTTATAGTAGCTGTAGTTGAAAGATAAGCCTTAATTTCTCCTTGAGAGGCTGTTGATGTTTTTACACTTACTAAATTATTCTTATTTTTTCTTCCTAAGGTACCAACAGTTATTATTCCACCAACAACAACTACAATGATAATCCAAGTAATTAATTTCTTTTTCATATAATAAAAACCTCCAAAATTTTTCTGTTTTAAAACCATAGTTATATTGTAAGAGGTAAGTATAAATGATATTTAAAGCAATTATTAAATATTTCTAAACTAATAATAAAATATTTATAAAATGCAATATAAAAGGGTTGTAAAATAACCGTAAACCTATAAGAATTCTAGGTTTAACAGTTGAAATTAAAAAAATATATTAGTTAAAGGGTGTAATTTTCAAATTGATAATTTAATAAGGGAAATAATATTATTTACATATATTTGTAGGAATATGTAAAGAAAGCAGAATTTTTGTCGAAAAAAATATTAGACAAAAGTTTAACAATAATTATGTGGGGGTAAGATTCATGGAAGGAAAAAAGCTAAAAATCAACATGAATGTAAATGTTAAAGAACAAAGCTTTAGGCTTAAAGTTACTTTATTAATAATTGCATTAACATTGATACCACTTGTAGCATCTAATGGATATTTAGGTGTGAAAAATGTTATGCAAGTTAAAAGTAATGTTTCTGATACTCAATTAATGAATGCTGATTTAATAATTGGGCAGAGTAATGCCGCACTAGAAAAGGCACTAGGTGTTGTAAATATTGTTGCAAGTTCTGAGAGTGTACAATCCATGGATTTTGATAAAGCTGATGCTTATGTGAAAGAACTGCTTAAAGAAAATCCGATATTCTCAGATGCAGGAATTGTTGGTCCTAACGGGATGCAAGTGTATAATTCCTTAGGTAAGGATAAATTAGGAGATAGATCTGATAGAGATTACTTTAAAGCTGGAATGAATGGTCAATCTGGTTTTTCAGATGTATTAATTTCAAAATCAACTAATAAGCCAATAGTTGTTTGCTATGCACCTGTAAAAAAAGATAATAAAGTTATTGGTGTATTGAATGCAAATATGAGTCTTGATAAATTTAGTGATATTGTTACAGATGCAATGAAAGGACATGATGGACAGGCGTTCATAGTAGATAAAACAGGGAAAGTTATTGCACATAAAGATAAAAGTTTAGTAGAAAAAACTTCTGACTATTCAAAGTTATTACCAGTTCAAAATGTTATTAAAAAACAACAAGGAACTGTTGAGTATGATAATAATGGAACGAAAGTTCTAGCAGCATATGAACCAATTGAAATAGCAAACTGGGGGCTTGTAGTAGAAATGGATTCTTCTGCAGCTAATAAAGGGGTTACTTCATTAATATGGACAATAGTATCAATAGTATTTTTCATATTATTATTGGCAGTATATGTATCATATAAATTAGCTCAATATATAACAAACCCATTAGTTAATATTAAAAAGAAAATTAGCTTAGCTGCTGGTGGAAATTTAAAGGATGCACCTATAGATGGAAAGATATTAGATAGAAATGATGAATTTGGTCAAATAGCTAATGGCTTTAATGAAATGGTTGATAGCATTAGCGGATTAATTAAAGAAATTAAGGATTCTAATGATGTTATAGTTAGCTCATCAGATGCATTGTCTAATACTGCGACTCAAGTGGCTACAGCTACTGATGAAGTTGCAAATGCGGTAGAAGAAATATCTAAAACAGCAGAAGATCAAGCAAGACAAACTGAAAGCGGAGCAGCTAAAGTGAATGAATTAGCAGAAAATATCGAGCTTGTAGGTACTGCAACTTCTGAAATGAAAAATATTTCTGTAAATGCGCAAACAACAAGTGACAAAGGCTTAGAAGCTGTAAATGTGTTAATGGAAAAGACAAAAGAAAATAATAAGGCGACTAAGGAGGTTAGCGCTACTATCGATGACGTAAATGATAGTGCTAATAAGATAGGAGCTATTATTGAGGCAATAGGACAAATAGCAGAACAAACAAATCTCCTAGCATTAAATGCAGCAATAGAAGCAGCAAGAGCTGGTGAAGCAGGTAAAGGCTTTGCAGTAGTAGCTGATGAAGTTAGAACATTATCAGAGCAATCTTCAGAATCAGCTAATGAGATAAGTGCATTAATTTATGAGGTTCAGAAACAAGCTAAAACTGCAGTAGATATGATGAGATTTGCAGAAAAAGTTGTAAATGAGCAAAATGAAGCTGTACAGGAAACTGGAGAATTATTTAAAAAGATCTCAGGCTTAATACAAGAATTAAGTTCTAAAATGAATGAAATTGATAGATATGGCCATATAATGGACAGCAGGAAAGATGAAATTGTAAATGTAATTACAAATATAGCTGCTGCATCAGAAGAATCAGCTGCATCAACTCAAGAAGTAGCTGCATCAACTGAAGAACAACTAAGTGCTATGGAAGAAATTGAAGCAAATACAAATAGTTTAAGTTCTTTAGCAAAGAAATTAGAAGAAGCTATAGATAAGTTTAATATTTAATCTTACTAAATAATTATTGGGGTCATAATTTATTGGCCCCCATATTTTTTTACTCTTTAGGAATTTATATTATTTTAAGGTGGAGGATAACATTATAAATTTCCTATAAAAAAATTATGGATTTCCCCTAAAGAGTAAAAAATAGAATTAGTCGCCTGCCAGTTTTTCCTCACATGCGTTTGGAAAGGCAGATGCGAGGAAAAAATCGACGGCTCATAATCGCCTTGACGATTTTTTATATGTTAATTTATACCGTTGATTAATTATGAATTTTCTGGTATAACTAATTTAAAACTAAATAGGACAGTTCGTAAGCTTCCTGTCGTAAAATAAAACTAGGCGATTACTATTTATATGAACAAAATAGTTATTTTTGACGTGTTTAAAGTGGGAAAGCTCTCCTCATACTATTGTATGAAGTAGGTGTTTTCTCTTTTTTTTGTGCATATTATTTGGGCGCCCTTGCGCCCTTTTTTATTTGTAAAAATTAAAATTTGGAGGATTTTATGTTTATTTTAAAAAGTGAAATTGGATTTGATTCATCGCATTATTTGGGAGGATACAATGGCAAGTGTGCCAATATACATGGACATAGATATAGATTAGTTATAAAAGTTAAGGGTAATAAGTTAAAGGAATCTGGAACAAATCGTGCAATGGTTGAAGATTTCAATTATATAAAGGTAGCACTTAAGGAGATTCACGATTTATTCGATCACAAGTTAATCATAGAAGACGATGAAATTGGTAGGGATTTAATCAAGCGTTTAGAAGGAACACCACAAAATTTTGAATACTTCTTAGTACCATATAGACCTACGGCTGAAGAAATGTCTAGAGATATTTTTAATAAGATAAAGGAAAAAGGAATAGATATTTACGAAGTTGAACTTTTTGAAACTCCTACTAATAGCTGTATTTATAGGGAGGATGAGTAGATGGTATATAACGTAATTGAAAAGTTCTTATCAATTGATGGAGAAGGGCCAACTGCTGGAGAGCTTGCAACATTTATAAGATTCGGAGGATGTAATCTTGCATGTTTATGGTGTGATACAGCTTATTCCATTCCTAAGTCTGTAAAAGGGGAAGCTTTAACTAAAGAAGATATCTACCAATTTATAAAAGATAATGGAGCTAAAAATGTTACCCTGACAGGGGGAGAACCATTAATTCAAGAAGGCATAGAAGAACTTATATATTTTTTATCAAAGGATAAAGAATTGTTAATTCATATAGAAACAAATGGCTCAATGCCAGTTTACAAATATGAAAAAATAGATAATGTAATTTTTATTTTAGATTATAAATTGCCAAGTAGTAAAATGGAACAAAAGATGGATACTAAGAATTATGAAAATCTTAGAAATATAGACGTATGCAAATTTGTTATTGAATCAATGGAAGATCTAGAAAAAGCTAGAGAAGTAGTAGAGAAATATAAATTAATTGAAAGTTGTTTAGTTTATTTTAGTCCGATAACTACAAAAATTAAGCCAGTAGAAATAGTCGAGTTTATGAAAGAACATAAAATGAATAACATAAGGTTACAAATTCAATTACATAAGATAATATGGTCACCAGAAACTAGGGGGGTTTAGAATATGAAGAAGGAAATAGATAAGAAGTCTATTGAGAAAAATATAAGAGAAATTCTTATTGCCCTAGGAGATAATCCTGACAGAGAAGGATTAAAGGATACTCCAAAGAGAGTGGCAAAAATGTTTGAGGAAGTTTTTGAAGGAATGCTTTATTCCAATGAAGAGATAGCTGAAAAGTTTGGAGTTACATTTGAGGAAGAGGATTTTGCTCTTGAGAAGCATAAAAATATGGTTATTGTAAAAGATATTCCTATATTTAGTTACTGTGAGCATCACATAGCCCTTATGTACAATATGAAAGTGTCAGTTGGATATATACCAAATGAAAAGGTAATTGGACTTAGTAAAATTGCAAGAATTGCTGAGATGGTTGGAAAAAGACTTCAGCTTCAAGAAAGAATAGCTATGGATATTGCAGATGTTATTGAAATGGCTACAGATTCTAAGGATATTGCAGTAATTGTAGAAGGTGAGCATAGCTGTATGACTTCAAGAGGAGTTAAAAAGCCAGGGTCAGTTACTAAAACCACAGTATTTAGAGGAGAATTTGATAAAAAGGATAGTTTAAGACAAGAATTTTTATTATTACTTTAGTGAAGGAGATAAGAGAAGATGAGAAATGAGAAAGCAGTAGTAGTTTTTAGTGGTGGACAAGATTCCACAACCTGTTTATTTTGGGCAAAGAAGCATTTTAAAGAGGTAATTGCAGTTTCTTTTGATTACAATCAAAAACATTCTTTAGAGCTTGAATGTGCAAAAAACATAGCAAAGGAACTAGAGGTAGAGCACCATATCTTAGATATGAAGTTATTAGGACAGTTAGCTCCAAATGCATTAACTAGAAGTGATATTGAAATAAAAGCAGGAGAAGAAGGAGAACTTCCTACTACTTTTGTGGATGGAAGGAACATGTTATTTTTAACCTTTGCAGCAGTTTTTGCAAAGCAAAAGGGTGCACGTAATTTAATTACAGGAGTATGTGAAACAGATTTTAGTGGATATCCAGATTGTAGAGATATCTTTATCAAGTCATTAAATGTAACCTTAAATCTTGCAATGGATTATCAATTTGTAATTCACACTCCAATTATGTGGATTAATAAAGAAGAAACTTGGAAGATGGCAGATGAAATGGGAGCATTAGAATATATAAGAGAAAAAACATTAACTTGCTACAATGGAATAATTGGAGATGGTTGCGGAGAATGTCCATCTTGTAAGCTTAGAAAAAGAGGCTTAGATGATTATTTAAATTCAAAAAATAAGTAGGAGGCTTGATTTATGGAAAAGCAATTTGAAGGCAGAAGTAAAGAAGAACTAGAAGGAATTAGTTTACTAGGAAATCAAGGTACAAAATATAAAACACAATATGATCCAAGTATTTTAGAAGTATTTGATAATAAACATCCAGACAATGATTATTTTGTAAAGTTTAATTGCCCAGAGTTCACAAGTCTTTGTCCTATGACTGGTCAACCAGATTTTGCAACAATATATATAAGCTATATACCTGGTCAAAAGATGGTGGAGAGCAAAGCCTTAAAGTTATATTTGTTTAGCTTCAGAAATCACGGAGATTTCCATGAGGACTGCGTAAACATAATAATGAAAGATTTAATTAAGATAATGGATCCAAAGTACATTGAAGTTTGGGGCAAGTTCACACCAAGAGGTGGAATAAGCATAGATCCATATTGCAATTATGGCAAAAAAGGTACAATGTTTGAAGAAATGGCTAAGAATCGTCTATTCCAACATGATATGTACCCAGAAAAAATAGATAATAGATAACTAAATTTAGAATCTCTGATAATTATTTGTAATTTCAGGGGTTCTTTATTTATGCTATTATTTTCTCTTGCTTTGCTTTATACAATTCTGTTCGCGTTAAGTGTTGATAAATTTAGATTCAAAACCATCACCAACATTTTAAGAAGCCTTCAAGGCACCACTATATTGAACCTTATCAAAACAATTAATTTTCAGCTGCCTTAGACCAAATAAAAGCTTATTAAATATTTCTTTTACTAAATTTTCAGCATCGATAGATTTTAAAATAAATAAGTTAATATAGTAACTTAAATACTTACTAGCTACGCCAGAATAAACATATAAGAAACGCTTGAAATCTATAGATTGTTTTTTAGCATTACCCAAATTTACTCCATCCCTCAAATATGAAAGACTTCCATACATTGAAAGTTTAAGATTATTATCTTTTGCAAACTTAATGTACAAAGGGTTCCTTGGTGTTCCAAGAATTGTACCATTCTTAATAATGGGAACAAGAATATCATCTAAAACCTCTCTTGTAACTACATTTTTACATGAGGGTTTAAAGAGTGAATTGTTAAATGAATCCTTAGAACTTAATATTAATATGGAATCTCTTTCATTAAGTGGAGGTAGTAGTTTTCTTGAATGATTTCCTTTGAAATTTTCTTTCAATTTTAGTTCGTGTAATTCTATAACATTTGAGAGAAATGGACTTTCTAATTCCGCACCAACGACGCTTAAGATTTTATGTCTCCAGAAGAAGCTTGTGCTTAAGTTAATTCCAAGTAACCTTGAAGTATCTCTAAGAGGTAGGTTTTCTTTAATGCAAAATATATATTTTATCCAAGTTTCTAGAGGTTTCTTGCTATACATAAATGGAGAACCAGTTGTCTCTGAAAAGCTCTTTCCGCAGGCTTTACAAATATATCGTTGCCTTTTAAGTTTTGTTTTGCCGTTTCTATTTATACATTTACTATTACATCTAGGACATTCATGGGGATAGTTAGGCTTAATACTTTTCATGATTTCATCAATTTGGACTTTAGTAAAAATGTCTTCAGCTTTTAGAAACATTCTTCTGAAATATGTAGCCAAGTGATTCAAATAAATCATCTCCTAAAATCATCTATTTGAATTCTTGACATAGATCGATGAGGTTAATCAATAAAGCATATTTTTAGCTTGTATAAATTTATAAGGGAAGCACCATCAACACTTAATGCAAACACATTTGTATAAAAAGGAACTGGTGATAATACGCACATATTATTCTGCAGAGCTTGTACCAGCAATTACATCAGATTCAGCTTTCTTGTCTATAAACAAGTTATAGGAAAGTCCTATAAGAACTAAGACACCGCCTATAATTTTTCCCATAGATAATATATTTAATGAGAAGTAATCAATGACTATTCCTCCAAGTAATTGCCCTACGAATGTAAATAATGTTAAATAAAAAGCAGACATTTTAGGCGTTATATAGCTTGAAAAAGCAACAAATAGCACTCCTAAAAAACCTCCAAGATAGGCTTGGAAGGGAATATTTCCTGAGAAAATAGCATTTGTATTAAAGCCATCTTTACTAATAACTAGTATAATTACTGAAAAGCTTAATCCAGTTAAGTAGTTGAAAAAAGTTCCTTGAAAAAGGCCAATTTTTTTGGATAAATTTGAGTTTATGACTCTTGAGAGAACTATAGAAACTCCAGCCAAAACTGAAAGAATTATATATAGCATAAAAAAACCTCCATTAATAAACTGTCATTATAAATATTCCTAAAGCAATAATTATAAATCCAATAATTTTTTTCTTTTCAAACTTCACGACATTGGTACCCATAAAACCAAAATGGTCAAATATTATTGAAGTTAAGGATTGTCCTAACAATCCTAAAGCTAAAGTTAAAGCAACACCAAGATTTAAAACACTTACGTTATTAAAAAGTACAGTAAATACTCCAATAACTCCAGCGCAATAAAGATATAGGGGAGTGCTTTTTTGAAGTTTAAACTTTGCTTTGTTAACTAAAAGAATAATGCAAATAGAGATAAGTCCAACTAAGTGTATAATTACACTTGAAGTATAGTTTCCAGTCAGATTCCCCAAGGTTCCATTAAAAAGAATCATTATAGATGCTAGGATGCCAAATAATGTAGCGTATAAATTATTCATATTGTTCCTCCTTAATTTATAACTTTAATTTATCATGGTATTATTGAAAATAAGTAGGACATATGTCATATTAAAAGAAAGAATATTTTCATTAAGGAAGTAAATGATGATAAAAATAGAAGACATAAAAAAATTAGATAAGTTAATTCATAAATATAAAATTAATAAAATATTTTCTAAAGATATGAGACGATACATGGAGCTTATACTCTTTACAAAAGGGGAATATATTTGTAGAGAAGGAGAGGAATTCACAAGTATATATCTATTTATATCAGGAAAAGCAAAAGTGTTTACTACACTAAGTAACGGAAAATCTTTGCTACTTAGCTTCTGTGAAGATTTTGCAGTACTTGGTGACCTAGAATTATTTTACTCTATAGGGGCATCCACAAATGTACAGATTATATCAGATACTTATTGCATAAGAATCCCTCTAAATAAAGCAAAGGATGAGCTATTAAATGATGTGAATTTCTTAAGATTTGCCTGCGAATCCTTAAGTGAAAAATTACATGTTTCCTCTAAAAAGAGTTCAGTTAATTTGCTTTATCCGCTAGAAAATAGGCTTGCTAGATATATATTAGAGACTAAAGAAAAAGCCAATATAGATGGAGAAGAGGTACTTAAATTTCAAGAAAATCTTACAGAAATAGCTGAGCTTTTAGGAACAAGTTATAGGCATTTACTTAGAACTTTAAATATTTTGTGTAATAAGGGAGTAATAAAAAAGAAGAATACTTATTATGAAGTGATAAATGAAAAACTTTTAGAGAGTCTTTCTTCTGATGTATATAAATAAAAGCCAGGCATATGAGCCTGGCTTTTTATAATTTAGTTTAGTGGAACAGTTTTATCTAATAATATTAAATCTTTTAAATTTTTAGGATTATTAGAACTGGCTTCCTTAAGAGTTCCTTTATAAATTATAATCCTAATACTCTTAGTATCTTTACTTGGAGCAGCGAATAAAGATGTTTCTATACCATCTTCGATTCTGCCACTATCAGGTCTAAATTCATTTCCTTTATCATCATATACTCTGATATCATTAAAAGTTCCAGCATCATTTTTTGGATGAGAAGTTTTAATCATTAGCTGAAATGGAGTAGTAGAAATGGATTGAATCTTTTGACCATTTGCTTCAGCATCAGAAATAGTTATATTCTTTATAAGAGATTTATCCACCTTAACAGGAACTTTAAATGCCCATGTACCATCAAAATATTGATCTTTATCATTCATATTTAATCCGTGAGTTCCTACAGTAGTTAGTTTTACTTGAAAATCAAAATTGTCTGGTATATCCGTACCTAAAGAATCTAAATTATATTTCTCCATTCCTATAAAGGTATTTTCGTCTAGGAATTTCCCCTCAAGTCCTGCAAATCCAGAATCATCTAATTCTTTGTTTGAAAAACTAACTTTTTTATATGCTTCAGAAGTCATTAGTTGATTCATTGTGAGTGGTTTGTCGCCCCAAGAAGTATATTTAAACTTGGTTGGACTTTCTATTTTATAGGTTACATATAGTGACTGACCATCGCAAAGAATGTCTGACATGGTTATTTTAATTCCATTAGAAACTGCGGATTTATTTACAGAAGTAGAATATTCGGAATAGTTTCCAGGGAAATATATATTTTTTTCGATAGATTCAAAAACGCTTCCTACTATAGGGAGTTTTGCAGCAAAAGCAGGGTTACTATAACCAAGGGTAAATAATACGGCAAAGCTTGCCGAAACAGCAATGGAAGCAATTTTAATCTTTTTAGGTTTTCTTAACTTTTTATCATTAACTGCTTTTAAAACAGCATTTTCTATAGTTGAATCTATACCATCAGGTACTTGTATATTATTAAAATTTTCATTAATCATCTAAGTATCCCTCCATCAATATTTTACTTAAATTATCTTTTGATCTTCTTAGATAAGTCTTAACTGTATTCTGAGGTATATCCATAATAGAAGAAATCTCCTCTATGGATAAATCATTGAAATATTTAAGGATTATAACAGTTTTATAATTTTCTCTAAGCAAATCAATGGCATTATACAAATCGAGTTTTTCCTCTATGGAAACATTTGATGTTGGTTCTTTAAGTACCATTGTGTCATTAATATATGAAATATTCTCATTTCTTCTTAAGTACTTAATAGCTGTATTAATCAATATTCTAGTAATCCATGTTTTAAAGTATTGTGCGTTTCTTAGAGTTTTTATGTTAAGAAATGCATTATAAGTACATTCATGCAAAACTTCTAAAGCACCTTCTTCACTCTTAACATAAGCATAGGCAGTTCTATAAAGATAGCCTTTGTAAACTTTCATAGTTTCAATAAATGCAGAAGAATCTCCCTTAACTGCTTTTTTTATAAGTTTTAGCTCAAGAGCATTTTTATTAGTTTCTTTAACGTTAAGCTCAATTAAGTTTTCCATAGTACTCCTTTAAATCAAAAATATATTTAAACATCGATGTTACACATATTAGAGATACTGAGTGTGTAAAAAGTTTCAACATAATAAAATTTAATTAATTATATTATAATTTACATGAATTTGAAATACATGGTAAATAACTGTATAATTTAAGTGTTTATGAATGATAAATATTTTATATTCTTTTTATTAAGGATAGATGGGGGATAAAATGAAATTTTTAGAAAATATGTTTAAACAATATAGGGGGCTGCCCAAAGAGATGTATATTTTATTCATTGGGAGAATGGTTAACAGCATGGGTTCTTTTGTTTTTCCATTGTTGGCATTAATATTAACACAAAAGATAGGTATGTCTAGTGGACAAGCAGGAGGATTTGCTACATTACTTGCAGTATGTCAGGTACCGTGTTTAATGCTTGGAGGAAAACTTGCAGATACAATTGGCCGTAGAAGGGTTATTATATTATTTCAATTATTAGGTGCAGCAGCATATATTTCCTGCGGGTTTATGAAACCTTCAATTTTTATGACTTATATTATTATATTAGCATCGTGCTTCTATGCAATATCTCAACCGGCCTATGATGCATTAAATGCTGATCTTACAACACCAGAAAACAGACAGGCAGCATATTCACTATTATATATGGGTTTTAATCTAGGATTTGCAATAGGACCTATTATAGGTGGTATGTTATATAAAAAATTCTTAACTTTTGTTTTCATTGGGGATGCAGTAACAACATTAATTTCTTTATGTCTTTTTGTAATATTTATAAAAGAGACAATGATTAAAAAAGAAGAAGTTAACGTTCAAGAAGAGCAGACACTAGAAAGCCATGTTGAGGGATCTGCAATTAGTGTTCTATTACAAAGACCTATATTACTTATATTCTCTTTAATAATGCTAGCTTATTCTTTTGCATATTCTCAATGGGGTTTTGCACTTCCTATACAAATGGGAAACATTTTAGGGCAAGATGGAGCTAGAATTTATGGACTAATGGGTGGCCTAAATGGAGTTGTAGTTATAGCATTTACTCCATTATTAACAGCTATTACAAAGAAACTGAATCCAATTAAAACTATGGCAATAGGAGGGGCATTATATGCACTATCCTTTGGATTATTTGGATTTATAAAAGCATTGCCATTATTCTTCTTTGGAGTATTTTTAATGACAATTGGAGAAATACTTATAGCTATAAATAATGGAGCATTTGTGGCCAATCATACACCAGCTT
>NZ_JAQYUU010000002.1 GCF_028728205.1 Clostridium sp. 'White wine YQ' | reverse complement strand
GGAGAGGTTAAATGCATGTTATGCATTTAACGGATAATTTAGCAAAACTTGTTTTGTGTTAAAAATTATCCAGTGGCGAAGCGAAATCGCCAATTAGTTATTTTTAAAATTAAATATGGCCCCTTGGTCAAGCGGTCAAGACACCACCCTCTCACGGTGGTAACAGGGGTTCGATTCCCCTAGGGGTCACCAAAGACTTCATGTGCTATTGCATATGAAGTTTTTTTACTCTTTAGGAATTATAATATTTCAATTATTAGGATAATTTTGTAAGATTGTATTATGATTTAAAGATTTACTATAGGGTTTTAAGTTTAAATAATAACTTATTATGCATGAATAAATTAAGTTTCCTATAGAAAAACTATAGATTCCCCTAAT